>NZ_BCBO01000068.1:0-63292 GCF_001320835.1 Pseudomonas sp. NBRC 111138
ATAATCGGCCAGGGCCGAGTCGGCGATGTTGCTGGCGTCGTCGCGGTTTTCCTTGGAGATCACCAGGGCGTCGAGGTCGGCGCGGCGGTGCGCGTTGACCTTGCGCATTTCCCAGGTGGCCTTGCGGGAGGCCACCAGCGATTGCGCTTGCTTGACGGCAATGCGGTAGTGCTCGGGGTCGATCTGCATCAGCAGGTCGCCTTTTTTCACCAACTGGTTATCGCGTACCGGTACGTCCACCACTTCGCCGGTGACGTCAGCCGCCACATTGATAATGTCGGCGCGCACCCGACCATCGCGGGTCCACGGCGTTTGCATGTAGTGCACCCACAACGTGCGGCCAATCCAGATCGCCAACGCCAGAACCAGCAAGGTGGCGAGCAGGCTGAAAAACTTTTTCATCGGGGCATTCTCAACGGTAGACGCTCAGCGCCAGGGCGCCGAACAGGCAAGCGAACAGGCTCAGGCGCAGCAGCGCCGGGTGCCAGAAGAAACGGTACAGGTCGAACCCGGCCAGGAAGCGATCAATCGCCCAGGCCAGCCCGGCTGCGATCAAGAACATCAGGGTCATGGTCGGCATATAGATGCCGTGGAATGCAATTTCACGAGGCATTCGGGGCTCCTTTGAGGGCGGCCAGAGGCGATTGCGGGTCGAGCAACGAGGTGCGAATAAAGTGCAGGTAGCTCTTCACACGGCGCAGGGCCGAGGTGTCGAAGTGCGGGGCGAAGGGTTCGTCGGTGGCCTGCACACGGCTGATCGCATGGTCGACGGCAATCAACCCGCGCTCCAGGTTGCTGGCGCTGGGTTGCAGGAACAGCCGCACCAGCGAGCGCCCCATCACGCGGATCGCCTGGCGCCACGGCTGCGATTCGGCATACGCCGGGTGCACCGGCAAAATCGCCTGCTCCTTGCGCAGCTCGATGATCGCGTGGCCGACCTCCAGCACCACGAACATCCAGCGCAGCAAATCGCGCTGCACCTGCGGCTCGCCGGCCGCGAGGCCATACGCCTGGTGCAGCAGGTCGCGGGTGCGGCTTTCAAAGCTCGACGCCAGGCCCTTGAGCTTGCCGCTGATGGCATACACCACTTGCTCACGCAGGTCTTGCTCCAGGCGGCGCCACAACCAGCGGCTGTTGGGCGGCAGGATGATCGCACCCGCCGCCGCGCACACCAGCATGCCGATGACCATGGCGATGTAGTCGTTGATAAAGGTGTAAGGGTTGTAGACCGTTAGGTTGTCCGGCACCGAACCGGTGCTGAAGAAGATCAGCAGGCCCACGCCCACACCGGCGTATTGCGGGCGTGAAGACAGAAAGGCCCCGAAGATGATCACCGGCGCGAGCATCACGCACAGCAGCGGGAAACCGTCGATCCAGGGGAACACAAAGAACATTTCGACAAAGCCGACCAAGGCGCCGATCAAGGTGCCGCAGGCCATCTGGAACGCCATGCGCTTGGGGTTGGGCGTGGCAGCAGACAGGCCCACCGTGGCCGCCGCGATCAGGGTCATGGTGGCGCCGCTGGGCCAGGCCGTGGCCACCCAGTAACTGCCCAGCACAACCAGGATAAACGAGGCGCGCACCCCGGCAGCGGCACAGGCCAACCAGTTGGTCTTTGGCGTGTAGGCTTCGTGCCAATCCTCCCGTGCATGGCGATGCTCGGCCAGGGAGGCGTGGGTTTGCGCGTAGTTGTGCAGGTCGTCGACGAAACGGTACAGCAGCTCGTAGGCAGTGTGGAAATCCAACTGCTCGGCGTCCGTCGGGTTGTCCTCCTGGAAGCTCGCCCGCAGGCTGCGCACCTTGGCGGGCAGGCCGTCCTTGTAGGCGCTCAGTTGGTTGACCAGGCGCGCGGCATCGGGGCTGGTGAGGGCGCGGCCAGAGAAGCTGTCGAGCACTTCGGCCAGGTCTTGCAGGCCGGGTTTGATCGCTGCCACCACATGGTCGGCCTCATCGGCGCGCAAGCGTTCGAGCAATTGGTGCAAGGCGTTGAAGCGTGTGGTGATGCTCATGAATTCGCTGTTGAGGCGACTGAGCCGCCCGTTGCGCCGACGCATGTGCGGGTCCTCAAACACGGTGACGCTACGCAAGCCTTCCAGGCCCACGGCTTCGGCAATAAAGCGCACGTTGCTGGCCTCGAAGCCTTCGCGCTGGCTGCGCCCGCGCAGGCCGTCGGTCACGAACAATGCGAACACGCCGAAGCGCTGGTACAGCGCGTTGCGCATGGCGGCGCTGGAGGTCTGCGGCAGGATGGCGGCGCTGACCAGTGTCGAGCACAGTATCCCCAGGGAGATTTCCAGCACCCGCCACACCGCCGCCATGAAGGCGCCGTCCGGGTGGGCCAGGGCCGGCAGCCCGACCATCGCCGCGGTGTAGCCGGCGAGCACGAACCCATAGGCGCGAAAGTTGCGGTTGCGCGTGGCACCGGCGGTGCAAATGCCGACCCAGATCGCCAGCGCCCCCAGGAACAGTTCGGTGTTCTGCGCAAACAAGGCGATCAACAGCACCATCACCGCCGAGCCTGCCAAGGTCCCTAGGAAACGGTAGAAACTCTTGGCGAACACCTGGCCGCTCTGGGGCTGCATCACGATAAATACGGTGATCATCGCCGTGCGCGGTTGCGGCAGTTCCAGGCGCATGGCCAGCCACAGCGTCAGGAACGCAGCGACCAGCACTTTGAAGATATACACCCAGGTCACGCCATCACTGCGTGCCCAGTCGAAGAAACCACGGCGCCACTCAAGGGAATACAGCCAGCGCAGCGGTGCAGGCAAGGGAGTCATCAAGGCCTACTCAGTGATCAAACACGGCGAGCGCCGCCGAAGTCTTGCTTGGGAGTGTCTTGGCAGCCGTGGGCACATCATCGCCCGCACCGAGGCCGCCGCCCAAGGCGGTCACCAGCTCGGCATGGGCGCTGAGGCGTGCCGCCTGCACCTGTTGTTCGATCTGCTGCTGGCGAAACAACAAGGTTTGGGCGTTGAGCACGTTGAGGTAGTCAGTGAGGCCACGTTGATAGGCGACCATGGCGATGTCGTAGGTTTTCTGCGCCGAGGCCACCGACTGCGCGGCGAAGGCCGACTGTTTGTCCATGGACTCGCGGCGGATCAACTGGTCGCTGATGCCCTTGAGCGCATTGACCAGGGTCTGGTTGTACTGGGCCACCGCGATGTCGTAGCCGGCACTGGCTTCACCCAATTGCGCACGCAGGCGGCCGCCGTCGAAGATCGGCAAGGTGATCGCCGGGCCGACGTTGTAGTTGAATTTCTTGCCGGCCAGGAATTCCAGCATGCCGCCCCCAGTGGCCATGTAGCCAAGGCTGCCGACCAGGTCGACGTTGGGATAGAAGCCTGCATGAGCCACATCGATACCCCGTGCCTGGGCCGCTACCTGCCAGCGACTGGCGACCACGTCCGGGCGTTGGCCGAGCAATTGCGCCGGCAGGCTGGAGGGCAATTTCAACGGCGCGGCGAGGGCCAGGGTCGGGCGCTGCAATTGCGCGCCCTCCCCCGGGCCTTTGCCGGCCAACGCCGCCAGTTGGTTACGGCTCAGGGCGATTTCCTCGTCCAGGGCATCCAGTTGGCGATGGGTTTCCGGCAGCGGGGTTTCGGCCTGGCTGACGTCAAAGTGAGTACCGATCCCAGCGGCCAGGCGTTTGTTGGCCAGGTCCAGGATCTGCTGTTGCTGGGCCAGGGTGGCGGCCGCGATGTCACGGTTGGCGTACTGCAACGACAGCTGGATATAGGCGCGCACCACGTTGTTTTGCAGTTCGAGCTGGGCCAGGCGCGCTTCGGCGGCGCTCATGTGCGCCAGGTCGACCGCACGTTCGGTCGTGTTGCTTTCCCGGCCCCACAGGTCGAGGGCGTAGCTCAGGCCCAGGGACGAATTGTTGTCCCAGGTGTTGGCGCCGCTCAATTGGCCGGGGCCGTAGAACTGATCCTTCGGCCAGTTGTGACGCTTGAGGGTGGTGTCGCTGTTGATCTGCAGCGACTCGGCCGACTCGGCCACGCCGGCCAGCGCCCGAGCTTGGCGTACGCGGGCGGCGGCCACGGCCAGGCTGGGGCTGTTGCGGGTGGCGAGTTCGACCCAACGGTTGAGCTGCGGGTCGCCGTAGGCCTGCCACCATTGGGCGGTGGGCCAGTGGGCGTCGCGGTCGGCGCTCTGGATCGCGGCGTCGGTGGCCAGGCTATTGGCGTTGATCGCCTGGCCTTGCGGGGCGATTCCTCCGGTTCCGATGCAACCGCTGATGACTGACGTTAAAGCCCAAACACTGAGAGTCTTCAGCTCTCTGCTGATGCGACGCGGCACGGCAAGCGAATTCCTGAGAGGGTGTTGCGGGAGAGGTGGCGCAATTCTAGGCGGCGCCAGGGAGGACGATAAGCTGGCATTCCTGTGAATCTTTGTTACCGTTCAGGCGATAATCCGTTGGTAGGGATCACTGAAAGCGTAACTTTCTGTCACAATTTGCTATCTCCCTTGAGAACACTCCATGGACACTTTGCAAAACATGCGCGCCTTCAGTTGTGTGGCCGAAGCCGGCAGCTTCACCGCCGCCGCCGTGCAACTGGACACCACCACGGCCAACGTCTCGCGCGCGGTCTCCAACCTTGAGGCCCACCTGCAAACCCGCTTGCTCAACCGCACCACCCGGCGCATCGCGCTGACCGAAGCCGGCAAACGCTATTTGCTGCGCTGCGAGCAGATCCTCGCCTATGTCGAGGAGGCCGAGGCCGAAGCCAGTGACGCCCATGCGCGCCCGGCCGGGCAGTTGAAAGTGCACACCATGACCGGCATCGGCCAGCATTTCGTTATTGACGCCATTGCCCGCTATCGCCGCACCCATCCCGACGTGACCTTCGACCTGACCCTGGCCAACCGCGTGCCGGATTTGCTCGACGAGGGCTACGACGTGTCCATCGTGCTGGCCAGCGAACTGCCGGACTCAGGTTTCGTTTCCCAGCGCCTGGGCATCACCTACAGCATCGCCTGCGCCTCGCCGGACTACGTCAAGGCCAAGGGCTGCGCACAGCGGCCCCAGGACTTGCTCAACCATGCGTGCCTGCGCCTGGTCAGCCCGGTGGTCCAGCTGGACAAATGGACCTTCAACGGCCCTGAAGGCCAGGAAAGCGTGGCGATCAACAGCTCGCCCTTCCTGGTGAACTCGGCCGATGCGATGAAAACCGCGATCACCAGCGGCATGGGCGTCGGCCTGCTGCCGGTGTACGCCGCCATCGAAGGGCTGCGCAACGGCACACTGGTGCGGGTGATGCCGACCTACCGGTCCCAGGAATTGAACCTGTACGCCATCTATCCTTCGCGCCAATACCTGGATGCGAAGATCAAGACCTGGGTGGAATACCTGCGCGGTTCGTTGCCGGAAATTCTGGCGGCGCACCAGGCGGAGTTGGTGGCGTATGAGTTGAGCGGTGGTGTGCGGATGGCGAACTGATTTTGAAATGCTGCTTCCCACCCCCTAAAAATTTATTGTGGGAGCTGGCTTGCCTGCGATGACGGTGGATCAGCCAATACAATAGTGGCTGACACACCGTCATCGCAGGCAAGCCAGCTCCCACATGTTGAGTGGAGTTCTGTCATGAAAAAGACTGTCCTGGCCTTCAGCCGTATCACCCCGCCGATGATCGAACGCCTGCAACAGGATTTCGAGGTGATCGCGCCCAACCCCAAGCTGGGTGACATCAATGCACAGTTCAACGAAGCCCTGCCCCACGTCCATGGTTTGATCGGTGTGGGTCGCAAGCTGGGCCGCGAGCAGCTTGAAAGCGCGAGCAAGCTGGAAGTGGTGTCCAGTGTGTCGGTGGGCTACGACAACTACGACGTGCCGTACTTCAATGAGCGCGGGATCCTGCTCACCAACACCCCCGATGTGCTCACCGAGAGCACTGCCGACCTGGCCTTTGCGTTGCTGATGAGCAGCGCCCGCCGCGTGGCCGAATTGGATGCCTGGACCAAGGCCGGCCAATGGAAAGCCAGCGTGGGCGCGCCTTTGTTTGGTTGCGATGTGCACGGCAAGACCCTGGGCATTGTCGGCATGGGCAATATCGGCGCGGCCGTGGCCCGGCGTGGGCGCCTGGGCTTCAATATGCCAATCCTTTACAGCGGCAATAGCCGCAAGACCGCGCTGGAGCAGGAACTGGGCGCGCAGTTTCGCAGCCTGGAGCAGTTGCTGGCCGAGGCGGATTTCGTCTGCCTGGTGGTGCCGTTGAGCGACAAGACCCATCACCTGATCAGCACCCGGGAGCTGGGGTTGATGAAGTCCAGCGCAATCCTGATCAATATCTCCCGTGGGCCAGTGGTGGATGAGCCTGCGCTGGTCGAAGCCCTGCAAACCCAGCGCATTCGTGGTGCCGGGCTGGATGTGTACGAAAAGGAACCGCTGGCTGAATCGCCGTTGTTCCAGCTGAGCAATGCGGTGACCCTGCCGCATATTGGTTCGGCCACCGGTGAAACCCGCGAAGCCATGGCCAACCGCGCCGTGGACAACCTGCGCAGCGCCCTGCTGGGCCAACGCCCGCAGGATCTGGTGAACCCACAGGCCTGGAAGGGCTGACACCCCACCCCACTGTAGGAGCGAGCTTGCTCGCGAAAAACGTCAACGATAACGCGCAAAATCTGTTTTAACGCGGCGCTTTGAAGTTCTTCGCGAGCAAGCTCGCTCCTACAGTTTTCGAGGACAAGGTCGATAACGGTGTATAGATCGTCATCCCTGATCCACAGAAGGTTTTTATGTCCACCACCAAAGCCCGCGCAGACTCACTCTCGCTTCTGCTCTTTACCTTGCGCAGCGGCAAGCTGATGGCCATCAACCTGTTGAAAGTCAGCGAGATCATCCCCTGCCCGCCGTTGACCAAGCTGCCGGAGTCCCACCCGCACGTCAAAGGCATCGCCACCTTGCGCGGCGCCTCGTTGTCGGTGATCGACTTGAGCCGCGCCCTGGGTGAAATGCCCTTGCAAGACCCGGATGGCGGCTGCCTGATCGTCACCGATGTCAGCCGTTCCAAACAGGGCCTGCACGTGCAGGCGGTGAGCAAGATCGTGCATTGCCTGACCACCGATATCCGCCCGCCTCCCTACGGCTCCGGCGGCAATCGGGCGTTTATCACCGGGGTGACCCAGGTGGAAGGTGGGCTGGTGCAGGTGCTGGATATCGAGAAAGTCATCCATGGCATCGCCCCGGCACCGATTGAAGCGGCGCCGACCGACCTGACCATGGAAGAAGCCGAAGTGCTGGGCAACGCCCGCATCCTGGTGGTGGACGACAGCCAGGTGGCTTTGCAGCAATCGGTCCACACCCTGCGCAACCTCGGCCTGACCTGCCACACCGCACGCAGCGCCAAGGAAGCCATCGACGTGTTGCTGGAGCTGCAAGGCACGGTTGAACAGATCAACGTAGTGGTGTCGGACATCGAGATGTCTGAGATGGACGGCTACGCCCTCACCCGCACCCTGCGCGAAACCCCGGATTTCAAGGACCTCTACGTGCTGTTGCACACCTCCCTGGACAGCGCGATGAACAGCGAAAAAGCACGCCTGGCCGGTGCCGACTCAGTACTCACCAAATTCTCATCCCCAGAATTGACCAAATGCCTGGTCGTCGCCGCACAAACCGTGGCGCAAAAGGGCCTGTAAGCCTTGGGCGAGTATTACCAGCTGCTGCGTCGCGACCTCACCGGCAGCCTGCCCGCCCCGCAGTGGCCAGCGGATACCCGGCTGGATCATTATCGCGATGAACTCGCCCCGGCGATCCATGCCGTGCTGCGCATGACCCAGGACCAGGGCGGCGGCCGTGTCGGCCACCTGGAGGAGTGGCGCCAGCAGTTCGTCACCGATGCCGAGTACGACCCGACGCTGTGTCTGGTGGCCAGTAACCACGACGGTGTCCTCGCAGTGGCCCAATGCTGGACCAGCGCCTTTATCAAGAACCTGGCCGTACACCCCTGCGCCCAAGGCCAAGGGCTGGGCCGCGCCTTGCTGCTGCACAGCTTCCAGGTATTCAAGCAGCGCGGTGAACCCTATGTGGACCTCAAGGTGCTGGAGAGCAACCTGCGCGCCCGGCAACTGTATGAAAGTGCGGGCATGCGATTTGTGCTGCGCGACATCGTATCCAAGGGCTGATCCTCACTGGCGCATAACTTGCTTCCAGAGCCCTTGAGCGGTAGATAGAGGTAAAAACCCGTCACCCCTCAAGCGTGCCCTCTGACCTTGCCTGGTGACAGATCCGCCATGAACACACACTTTTCCTGCGTCGGTTGCGGTAAATGCTGCAGCGACCATCACGTACCCCTGACCCTCGAAGAAGCCCGCAGCTGGGCGGCGGACGGCGGCAACGTCATCGTTCTGGTCGAGGGCTTTCTCGGCAATGGCCTGGGCCTGCCCCTGCAACAACGGGAACACGCTGAGCGCCGCTCAGTGGTCGTGCCTAGCGGCAATACCGAGGCGTTTGTGGCAATTACCTTTGCCGCCTATAACGCCGGACGCTGCCGGAATCTTGACGAAGACAACCGCTGCCGCATCTACGAACGGCGCCCGCTGGTGTGCCGCATCTACCCGATGGAGATCAACCCGCATATCCCACTGAACCCAAGCGCCAAGGACTGCCCGCCGGAATCCTGGGAGCAAGGCCCTGCGCTGATCGTCGGTGGTGAGTTGATGGATGCGCAACTGGCCGAACTGATTCGCCGTTCACGCCAGGCCGACCGTGATGACGTGCAGACCAAAGAAGCGATATGCGCGTTGCTCGGCATTCGCACGACCGCACTCAAGGGCGACGGGTTTACCGCGTACCTGCCGGACATGCAGGCGTTTGCCCAGGCCATTGAACAGGCGGTTGAACTGCCGGCAATGGCCAATGAATGGGTGTTTCATGTGTCGGGAATGGACATCGCTGAACAGGTGCTGGATGCCGGGGCGCGCATTGCCACTGAGGTGCCGGCCAATTATGCGTTTATCTCGTTGAGGGCGGCTTAGGCTACTACGGCCTTATTTTGGCGTAGGTATCTACTCAACTTCAGCGCGACGCTGGACCTGTGGCGAGGGAGCTTGCTCCCGCGACGGCCTACCATTCGACGACAATTTCCCTGACGCCCCTCGATCCAACTGTGGGGTGTCAGCTAGATAGTCGCAGGCTGTCAGGCCGTCATCGCAGGCAAGCCAGCTCCCACATTTGGAGCTCGGAGTGTCAGGTAGATAGGCGCCTCTCGGGAACAGAGTTGCACTCACACATTAGCGCTCATGGATGGGCAGGCAACACATCGAGGCGATAGGGCTGGAGGATGCGTTGGTATTCGCCATTGTGCATCAGTTGCTCAAACGCGTGATTAAGCTCATTACGCAACGCGGTATCGGTTTTTCGCACCGCAATCGCCACGCTATTACCCAGCAGGCCAGACGACACAGGCGGCCCCATGAAATTGAAGTCCAAGCCCTGGGGCGTGTCTAGCAGGGCCTCTCGGATCTCCACGGCGCCTTGAAGGGTCGCGTCAATATCGCCCGAAACCAGGCTCTGCACCAGTTGGTCGTTGAGCCAGAAACTCCTGATGATTACCCCTGCCGGCGCCCACTGCGACAGGGCAAAAGCTTCCCGATTACTGCGCACCAGCACCCCGACACGCTTGCCCCTGAGCGACCGTCGATTAGGGCGCAGGCCCGAGGTTTTACGCGCCACCAGCCGAGTGGTGATCGGGTAGAGATCACGGGTGAAACTCACCCGTCGCCGTCGACTGCAGGTGGGCGCCATGCCCATGATCGCGTCGAACTGCCTGGCCTCAAGGGCGGGGAAATTTTCCATGACGATCTGGTCAACCCAGGTACAGCGCACATTGAGCTGCTCGCACAGGGCATTGCCCAGTTCGATGTTCAGCCCCACCAATTGCCCTTGGGAATTGCGGCTTTGAAAAGGCGGAAAATGTGCAGCGACGGCGAAACGGATTTCACGCCGCGGTTGAACGTCGGCGGCAACGACACTTGTCGAGAGCAAGAGGGCAAGCACCGCACAAAGGTGTATCAGGGCCACGGGAATGTCCTTTTCCGGAAAGCTGACTCACCACGCCCCGATGAGCGTCATCGGGACGAAGCAAACGCTGTGCAAGCTTTCAAGAATCGGTCGCGGACCTACAAGCAGAAATGTCCACGGGCGATGTAGGCAACTGCCTATAACGCACGCAACGCTTTAATCTTAGCGTTTACCCATGGAGCGGCGAGTGCCCGGAGGCGCCATGCCTGGCGTCTTGGTATGGCCGTTCTTGGCGCCGCCTTTGTACCAGGGCTGGCTGGCATTCTTGGCGCCAGCCAGCTCACCCGGTTTGAAGGGGAACTTGAACGCCGGGATCTCGGCTTTTTCAACGCCGTCGGCGGTGGCCGAATCGACGAGGTCAGCCGCGTCGACAGGGGGTTGGGTTGGGGAAGTCATAGGGGCTCCGGCGCAGCGATAGGCGTAAAAGCGCCAGTATACGGGGGCAAAGCGGCAAGCGGTAAGCTTCAAGCCACAAGTAAAAAGCGCTAGCTGTCGCGGCTGTCAGTTTGGCGTCACCGTGCTGACCGTATTACCGGGCTATAAAGCAGCTACCCAACCTTCAACTGGCAGCTTGCAGCTTAAACCGTGCAACTGCGCCCCGGCGCCTCCCATGCAGATAAAACGAAACACGGCCCTGATGGTGGGCATCCTCTTGGTATTGGCGGTGGCCGCCTGGGCAGTAACACGGCCTGCCAAGCCCCGCCTGGCAGCGCCCACGGCGATCCCGGTACGGGTAGTGAGCGTCGCGCAACAGCACGTTCCCAGGTTTGTCAGCGGCATAGGCTCAGTGCTGTCGTTGCACAGCGTGGTGATTCGCCCGCAAATCGACGGCATCCTCACACAACTGCTGGTCAAGGAAGGCCAGTCGGTGAAAGCTGGCGATCTGTTGGCTACCATCGACGACCGCTCGATCCGCGCCAGCCTCGACCAGGCCAAGGCGCAATTGGGCGAAAGCCAGGCACAGTTGCAAGTGGCGTTGGTCAATCTCAAGCGTTACAAGGCGCTGAGCATCGACGACGGTGTGTCGAAACAGACCTATGACCAGCAACAGGCACTGGTCAACCAGCTCAAGGCCACGGTGCAGGGCAACCAGGCGGCCATTGATGCGGCTCAAGTACAACTTTCCTATACCCAGATTCGCTCCCCGGTCAGTGGCCGCGTGGGCATCCGCAACGTGGACGAAGGCAACTTCCTGCGCATGAGCGACACCCAGGGGCTGTTTACCGTCACCCAACTCGACCCGATTGCCGTTGAGTTCTCGCTGCCACAGCAGATGCTGCCAACCTTGCAGGGCCTGATCGCCGCCCCCACCCGGGCCACCGTCGACGCCTACCTGGGCGCCGACACCGATGGCCAGACCGGCGACCTGCTCGGCGAAGGCCACCTGAGCCTGATCGACAACCAGATCAGTTCCACCACCGGCACCCTGCGGGCCAAGGCCGAGTTCAGCAACCCGGCGCATAAGCTATGGCCGGGACAACTGGTGACCATCAAAATCCAGACGGCCCTCGACAAGAACGCCCTGGTGGTACCGCCGACCGTGGTGCAGCGTGGGCTGGAGTCACATTTCGTGTACCGCGTAAACGCTGACAAAGTCGAGGTGGTACCGGTGCAAGTCGCCTACCAGAACAGCGATATCAATATCATCAAAGGCGTGCGGGCCGGCGATGTGCTGGTCAGCGATGGGCAATCTCGGCTCAAGGCCGGTGCGCAGGTGGAGGTGCTCAAGGAGCCGCCGCAAGTGATCCACACCGCCGACGCCCAGGTGCAGCCATGAGCGCAAGCCGGTCGCCCTCAGCCTGGTGCGTTGATCACCCGGTCGCCACCCTGCTGTTGACCTTCGCGTTGGTGTTGCTGGGGATTATTGCCTTCCCGAACCTGGCCGTCGCGCCACTGCCGGAAGCGGAATTCCCGACCATCCAGGTTACCGCGCAACTTCCTGGCGCCAGCCCGGACACTATGGCCTCATCGGTGGCCACGCCTCTTGAGGTGCAGTTCAGTGCCATCCCCGGCATGACCCAGATGACCTCCAGTAGCGCCTTGGGCTCCAGCCTCTTGACCCTGCAGTTCACCCTGGAAAAAAGCATCGACACCGCCGCCCAGGAAGTCCAGGCCGCGATCAACACCGCGTCCGGCAAGCTGCCCAGCGACATGCCGAGCTTGCCTACCTGGAGGAAGGTCAACCCGGCAGACAGCCCGGTGTTGATCCTCAGCGTCAGCTCCAGCAGCATGCCCAGCACCGAGCTGAGCGACTACGTGGAAACCCTGCTGGCGCGCCAGATCAGCCAGATCGACGGCGTCGGCCAGATCAATATCACCGGCCAGCAACGCCCGGCGATTCGCGTGCAGGCCTCCCCTGACAAGCTCGCGGCCATTGGCCTGACGCTCGCCGATATACGCCTGGTCATCCAGCAGTCGAGCCTCAACCTGGCCAAGGGCGCGATCTATGGCGAAAACAGCGTGTCCACTCTGTCGACCAACGACCAGCTGTTTCACCCTGAGGAATACGGCCAACTGATCGTTTCCTACAAGAACGGTGCGCCAGTTCAACTGCGCGATATCGCCAACGTCGTCAACGGCTCGGAAAACGCCTACGTACAAGCCTGGTCCGGCGATACGCCTGGGGTGAACCTGGTGATTTCGCGCCAGCCCGGCGCCAACATCGTCGACACCGTCGACCGCATTCAAGCCGAGCTGCCGCGCCTGCAAGGCATGTTGCCGGCCTCGGTGCAGGTCAGCGTGTTGACCGATCGCACCAAGACTATCCGCGCCTCACTGCATGAAGTGGAAATGACCCTGCTGATCGCCATCCTGCTGGTGGTGGCGGTGATGGCGTTGTTCCTGCGTCAACTGTCGGCGACGCTGATTGTGTCTGCGGTGCTGGGTGTCTCGCTGGTGGCCAGTTTCGCCCTGATGTATGTGATGGGGTTCAGCCTGAACAACCTGACCCTGGTGGCCATCGTGATCGCCGTGGGCTTTGTGGTGGACGATGCGATTGTGGTGGTGGAGAACATCCATCGGCACCTGGAGGCAGGCCTGGGCAAGCGCGAAGCAGCGATCAAGGGCTCGGGTGAAATTGGCTTTACCGTGGTATCCATCAGCTTCTCGCTGGTGGCGGCGTTTATTCCGCTGCTGTTCATGGGCGGGGTGGTCGGTCGGTTGTTCAAGGAGTTTGCGTTGACGGCCACCGCGACCATTCTGATTTCAGTGGTGGTTTCGCTGACATTGGCACCGACGCTGGCCGCCTTGTTCATGCGTGCCCCTACCCACCCTGCCCACGCCAAACCCAGCTTCAGCGAACGCCTGCTGGCCGGCTATGCGCGCAACCTGCGCCGTGCCCTGGCGCACCAACGCAGCATGGCCGCGATCTTCGTGGTAACCCTGGCCCTGGCGGTGGTCGGCTATGTGTTCATTCCCAAGGGATTCTTCCCGGTGCAGGACACCGGTTTCGTGCTCGGCACCAGCGAAGCGGCGGCCGATGTGTCGTACAAGGACATGGTCGCCAAGCACAAGGCCCTGGCCGAGATCGTCAAGGCCGACCCGGCGGTGCAGGCGTTTTCCCATTCGGTGGGCGTTACCGGCAGCAACCAGACCATCGCCAACGGCCGCTTCTGGATCGCCTTGAAAGACCGCAGTGAGCGCAATGTGTCCGCCAGCCAGTTCATCGACCGCATCCGCCCGCAACTGGCGAAGGTGCCGGGCATCGTGCTGTACCTGCGCGCCGGTCAGGACATCAACCTGAGCTCCGGCCCCAGCCGCGCCCAGTACCAATATGTGCTCAAGAGCAACGACGGCCCGACGCTGAACACCTGGACCCAACGCCTCACCGAAAAACTGCGCGCCAACCCGGCGTTTCGCGACCTGTCCAACGACCTGCAACTGGGCGGCAGCATCACCCATATCAGCATCGACCGCCAGGCCGCCGCACGTTTCGGGCTGACCGCCACCGATGTCGACCAGGCGTTGTACGACGCCTTCGGCCAGCGCCAGATCAACGAGTTCCAGACCGAGATCAACCAGTACCAAGTGATACTTGAACTGGACAGCCAACAGCGCGGCAAGGCCGAAAGCCTCGACTATTTTTACCTGCGCTCGCCACTGACCAATGAAATGGTGCCGCTGTCGGCCTTGGCCAAAGTCGACCCGCCCACAGTCGGGCCGTTGTCCATCAGCCATGACGGCATGTTCCCCGCCGCCAACCTGTCATTCAACCTCGCGCCCGGCGTGGCCCTGGGCGACGCAGTGATCATGCTCGACCAAGCCAAGAACGAAATCGGGATGCCGAGCACAATCATCGGCAACTTCCAGGGTGCGGCCCAGGCGTTCCAGAGCTCGCTGGCCAGCCAACCCTGGCTGATCCTCGCGGCGCTGGTAGCGGTCTACATTATTCTGGGTGTGCTGTATGAGAGTTTTGTGCACCCGCTGACGATCATTTCCACCCTGCCCTCGGCGGGCCTCGGTGCGCTGTTCATGCTGTGGCTGCTGGGACAGGACTTTTCGATCATGGCCTTGATCGGCCTGGTGCTGCTGATCGGCATCGTGAAAAAAAACGGTATCTTGATGATCGACTTCGCCCTGGAGGCGCAGCGGGTACGCGGGCTGCCACCCGAAGATGCGATTTATGAAGCCTGCGTCACGCGGTTCCGGCCGATCATCATGACCACCCTTGCTGCGTTGCTCGGCGCGGTGCCGTTGATGCTCGGCGCAGGCCCTGGGGCGGAACTGCGCCAGCCGCTGGGCATCGCGGTGGTCGGTGGCTTGCTGGTGAGCCAGGCGCTGACGCTGTTCACCACTCCGGTCATATACTTGTACCTCGAACGGCTTTTCCACAGGCCCAAACCAGCGCTGGCGCTGGCGACCACACACTGAGGCGGTCATGCGCGTCCTGATTATTGAAGATGAAGAAAAAACCGCAGACTACCTGCACCGCGGCCTGACGGAGCAAGGCTATACCGTCGACGTGGCACGTGAAGGCGTCGAGGGTCTGCACCTGGCGCTGGAGAATGAGTACGCGGTGATCGTGCTCGATGTGATGTTGCCCGGCCTGGATGGCTTCGGTGTGTTGCGTGCCTTACGCGCCCGCAAGCAGACGCCGGTGATCATGCTCACCGCTCGCGAGCGCGTTGAAGACCGCATCCGCGGCCTGCGCGAAGGCGCCGACGATTATCTGGGCAAGCCGTTTTCGTTCCTGGAACTGGTGGCCCGCCTGCAAGCCCTGACCCGCCGCAGCGGCGGCCATGAACCGGTGCAGGTCACCGTCGCAGACCTGTGGATCGACCTGATCAGTCGCAAGGCCAGCCGCAACGGCCTGCGCCTGGACCTGACCGCCAAGGAGTTCTCGCTGCTCAGCGTATTGGCGCGGCGCCAGGGCGAGATCCTGTCCAAGACTGCGATTGCCGAGATGGTCTGGGACATCAATTTCGACAGCGATGCCAACGTGGTGGAAGTGGCGATCAAGCGCCTGCGCGCCAAGCTCGACGGGCCGTTCGAACACAAGCTGCTGCACACCATTCGTGGCATGGGCTATGTGCTGGAGAACCGCATGCAGGAAAACCACAGTGGTCGCTAATTCCATCGCCCTGCGCCTGAGTGGCATGTTCACCCTGGTGGCGCTGCTGATCTTTCTGTTGATCGGCGGCGCGCTGTACCAGCAGGTCGACCGTGGCCTGGGGTTGTTGCCAGGTGCCGAGCTGGATGCGCGCTACAGCGTGCTGGAGTCGTCGATCAATCGCTTCGGCACGCCGGAGCATTGGGCCAAGATCAGGTCCAAGCTCAAGCTGTTGGGGGAAGAAGACAAGCGCATCCGTTTCTGGGTGGTCAGCAGCGACCCGAGCTACGAATACGGTGAGCCGGATGCGCAGATTCGTGCCTTTGCCGAGGGCGCCACGGGTAAGCGCGACCTGCGCCTGCCGGGTCACGATTATCCCTTCAAGGTGCTGGTCAGCCAGTTTGCAGCCAAGGACCAGCGCCCGGCGCTGCGCTTCATGATTGCCATCGACACGGAGAACTTCCGCGCCACCCAGCATCACTTGCTGGTGGCATTGGTCAGCCTGGCGCTGGTCGGTGTGGTACTGGCGGCACTGTTGGGGTTCTGGGTCGCGCGTATCGGCCTCAAGCCCCTGGGCAAACTCTCGGATGAGGCGCAAAAGCTTGCACCGCCGAAACTCTCCGGGCGCCTGCACCTGTCGCCGCTGCCGCCGGAATTGAGCCAGTTCGTCAATTCGTTCAACGCCACCCTCGACCGTGTCGAGCAGGCGTATTCGCGCCTGGAATCGTTCAACGCCGACGTCGCCCATGAACTGCGTTCGCCGCTCACCAACCTGATCGGCCAGACCCAGGTGGCCCTCACTCGCGGTCGGTCGGCGGAGCAGTATTTCGAGGTGCTGCAATCGAACCTGGAAGAACTGGAACGGCTGCGCTCGATCATCAATGACATGCTGTTCCTCGCCAGCGCCGACCAGGGCAGCAAGGCCACCAAGCTGATCGAAAGCGCCCTGGCCGATGAAGTGGCCACCACCCTCGACTACCTGGACTTCATCCTCGAAGACGCCCAGGTCGAAGTGCGCGTGCACGGCGATGCCGTGGTGCAGATCGAAAAGGCCCACCTGCGTCGCGCACTGATCAACCTGCTGAGCAATGCCGTGCAACACACGGCGCCGGGGCACGTCATCGACGTGCACATTGAAGTGCAGGCACACCAGGTGACGATTGGCGTGACCAACCCCGGCGAGGTCATTGCCAGCGAACACTTGCCACGCCTGTTCGAACGCTTCTATCGGGTGGATGCATCGCGCAGCAACAGCGGGGCCAATCATGGGCTGGGGCTGGCCATCGTCAAGGCGATTGCGTTGATGCATGGGGGGGATGTGTTTGTGCGTAGTGAAGGCGGTGGCAATACGTTTGGTATCACCCTGCCGATCTAAACAACTCGGTCAAAATGTGGGAGCTGGCTTGCCTGCGATAGCATCACCACGGTAGGCCTGGCATACCGAGGTGTCTGCATCGCAGGCAAGCCAGCTCCCACAGAAGATCCCATGGCCCTCACTGTTGCGGTTTGGGCAATAGTTATTATCTTGTTACACTCTGTATCGCACCGCTCGCCTGCGTTACTTTGACGCATCGATGAGCGCGACGGCAAAGGCAGCTGACCACTCACCCGAATTTCCCTCGACTTATTTCCAGGGCTCTACACTGGGAATCTGTCTTAAAGCCGCTGACTTCAGCGGCTTTTTTTTGCCGTGAAAAAAGGCCGGGCACACCCCCACGACACTGGCCGTTCATGATTGACCAAAGGAGCTCCACCGGTGAAGAACTCGCTGACGTTCACCCCGTTATTCCTCGCAATCGCAGCAACGATCATCCCCCTTGCCCACGCGGCAGACGCCCCGCCCGTCGAAGGTTTCGTCGAGGGTTCACACCTCACGATCAACACCCGCAACTACTACATGAACCGCGACCGGCGCGATATTCATACCGATGACAGCAAGGAATGGGGCCAGGGCTTTATCGGCACCTTCGAATCCGGCTACACCCAGGGCACCGTCGGCTTCGGCCTGGACGTCAATGCCATGCTCGGCCTCAAGCTCGACGGCGGTGGTGGTACGGATGGTTCCAGCATCCTTCCGTATGGCAGCGGCAACGGCAAAGCGCCGGGTTCGTTCTCGACGGCTGGCGGCACCTTGAAGCTGCGCGCCTTCGACACCGAACTGAAAGCCGGCGACCTGTTCCTCAACAACCCGGTGATCGCCGGCGGCATGACGCGCATGTTGCCGCAGACTTTCCGTGGCGTGAGCCTGACCAACCACAGCTTTGACGGCTGGATGATCGAAGGTGGCCAGGCCAGTTTTACCAAGCTCTACAACCAGAGCGGCCATCGGCGCATCGGCACCAGCTACGGCACACTGCCCGCCAACACCGACAGCCAGCATCTGGACTGGGCTGGCGTGTCGTTCAGCGGGATCGAGGGGCTGACCAGCAACCTGTACGCCTCCGAACTCAAGGACGTCTGGCACCAGTATTACTACGACGTGGAATACACCTATGCCCTGAACAACCTGGTCAGCCTGACGCCCGGCCTGCACTACTACCATACCCAGGACACCGGCCAATCGCTGCTGGGGGATATCGACAACAACACCTACAGCCTGCATTTCACCGTGGGCGTGGGCAACCACAGCGTCACGGCGACTTATCAGCGGGTCAATGGCAACACGCCGTTCGACTACATCACCCAGGGCGACAGCGTGTACCTGGACAACTCCCAGCAGTACTCGGATTTCAACGGGCCCAACGAGCGCTCCTGGAAGCTCAAGTACGCCTACGACTTCGCCGGCCTCGGCGTGCCCGGCCTGACGTCCGCCGTGTCCTACATCAGCGGCAAGACCGACCTGACCAAGGTCGACCCCAACAGTCGTGGCTACAGCAACTGGTACAGCGCCGATGGCAAGGACGCCAAGCACTGGGAGCGCGATATCGACCTGAAATATGTGGTGCAGGGCGGCAAGGCCAAGGACTTGGCCGTGCGCCTGCAATGGGCGACCAATCGCGGCAGCAATGGCTACTCTGCAGTGGACCGCGATGTGGATGAATACCGTGTGATCGTGGATTACCCGATCAACGTGTTCTGAGTACAGGTGGGAGCGAGCTTGCTCGCGAAAAACGTTAACGATAACGCGTGCTTCCTGAATAAACGCGGCGTCTGTGAGTTTTCGCGAGCAAGCTCGCTCCTACAGCCATATTTAAGAGTTGCTACTACGCTAAGGGCATTCTCAACGCAGAAGTGTGCCCGATGAGTTCAAGCCTTACCCGCCCCAACCGCCGCCCGGAGCGCCTGCTGATCCTGGGCAGTACGCTCACGGTGTTGCTGATCGTGGGGGTCGTCACTGCGCTGCTGATTCGTGAACATGCCAATACCCTGCAGACGGCCAAGCGCACCGCCAATACCATCACTCAATTGATCGACGCGGACGTGCTGCGCAATGTCGAACTTTACGACATGGCCCTCAAAGGCTTGATCAGCGCCACCGAGCGCACCGACCTGCAAGACGTTTCAGAGAGCATCAGGCACTTGGTGCTGTTTGATCGTTCCGCAGCGGCGCCCTACAAGGGCGATATCCTGCTGTTGGACCCGGCCGGCGAGGTGATTGCCGATTCGTCCCTGCTCACGCCAAAGCTGGGTAACTTTGCCGATCGGGACTATTTTCAGGCGCACCGCACCAACCCCGACCTGGGCTTGTATATCAGCCGCCCGTTCATGGCGCGCTGCCAGTGTGCCGACCCCTGGCGCATCGCGTTCAGCCGTCGCGTTTCGTCACCGGATGGGCGTTTCCTGGGAGTGGCGGTCGCGTCCATGCGCCTGTCGTACTTTCATCAGTTGTTCAGCAGCTTGAACATCGGCAGCAACAGCACCATCAACCTGCTCAACCACCAAGGCATCCTGCTGGCGCAAGAGCCTCTGCTGGAAGCAGATATCGTTGACAAGGACCTGAGCCAGCGCCCGAATGTGGCGCGCATGCTGCGCGAACGGGACGGCAGCTTCCAAAGTATCTCCAGTGTCGATCGCCAGGCACGGCTCTACAGTTTTTCGAATGTGGGCAACTTGCCGCTGATCGTGGCGGTGGCCTTGTCCAGCGATGAAATGTTCGCACCCTGGCGGCGTGCGGCGTGGCTGGTCAGCATCGCGACCGGAGTGTTGTGCGTGGGCCTGTTGTGGCTGACTTGGGCACTGTGCATGGAGTTGCGCCGCCGCCATCGGGCTGAACAGGTGCTGTCAGAACTGGCAGCCACCGACGCCCTTACCGGCCTGGCCAACCGTCGCACGCTGGACGAACGCTTGCGGCTGGAATGGGACCGAGCACAACGCTCCACCGAGTCGTTGAGCGTACTGATGATCGATGTGGACCACTTCAAGGCCTTCAACGACCGCCATGGTCACCAGGGCGGCGATGAGGCGTTGCGTGCAGTCGCGCATGTGATCGCCAGCCATATCCGCCGCCCTGCCGACCTGGCGGCGCGTTATGGCGGTGAAGAGTTCGCGGTGGTGCTGCCCAATACCGACGCCAAGGGCGCGTGGGTGATCGCCGAGCATATCCGCAAGGGGGTCCAGCACTTGCCGAGAGTGGCCGGGGATGAGCAACCGATCACCGTAAGCATCGGCCTGAGTACCTGGCAGAAGCACAGCCGTATTTCCCTTGAAGACCTGCTGCTCAAGGCTGACCAGGCGTTGTATCAGGCCAAGCACAGCGGCCGTAACCGGATAGTGGATGTTTCAAAAACCTCAAACTGATCAGGTCAGGTGTGGGAGCTGGCTTGCCTGCGATGGCGGTGGGTCAGCTACCTATAAGCTAACTGGCAGGCCGCTATCGCAGGCAAGCCAGCCCCCACATTTGGATCTTCGCCGGGCATAAAAAAAGGCCACCCGAAGGCAGCCTTTCAAAACTAAAGAAAGAGAGTTGTTACTTACACCGCCGCAACGGGACGCATGTAAGAGATCGGTGCGGTGCTGGCATCTTCGAAGGTCACGACTTCCCAAGCGTCTGTCTGCTCAATCAACTTGCGCAGCAGCTGGTTGTTAAGGGCGTGGCCCGACTTGAAGCCTTTGAACTCGCCTATCAGGCTATTGCCCAGCAGGTAGAGGTCACCGATTGCATCGAGGATCTTGTGCTTCACGAATTCGTCTTCATAGCGAAGGCCGTCTTCGTTCAGTACACCATCCGCGTCGACCACAATGGCATTTTCCACGCTGCCGCCGAGTGCGAGGTTGTGCTTGCGCAGGTACTCGATGTCACTCATGAAACCAAAGGTGCGGGCGCGGCTGACTTCTTTTACGAACGAAGTGCTGGAAAAATCCACGCTTGCACTTTGGGTGCGGTCACGGAATACCGGGTGATCGAAATCGATCTCAAAGCTCACTTTAAAGCCTTCGAACGGGACGAAGGTGGCGCGCTTGTCGCCGTCTTCTACTGTCACTTCCCGCAGAATGCGAATGAACTTCTTGGCTGCGTCCTGTTCTTCCAGGCCGGCAGATTGAATCAAGAATACGAAGGGGCCAGCGCTGCCATCCATGATCGGGACTTCGGACGCGGAGAGCTCGACGTAGGCGTTATCGATGCCCAGGCCAGCCATGGCCGAGAGCAAGTGCTCCACCGTGTCCACTTTGACGTCACCGTTGACCAATGTGGTCGACATAGTGGTTTCGCCAACGTTTTCCGCGCGAGCAGGAATCTGCACCACAGGGTCCAGGTCGGCACGCACAAACACGATGCCGGTGTCGACAGGTGCAGGCTTGAGGGTCAGGTATACCTTCTCCCCGGAGTGCAGACCTACACCTGTGGCACGAATAATATTCTTCAGGGTGCGTTGTTTAATCATGGCTTGGACCGCTTCAGCGCAAATTGCGAACTGGTATCAACAAAGGCTGGCGATAATAGCAGACCAGACCTTTGCTGAACACCAATCACCTTCATAGCCCTGATACATTCCATTAATCGGCCTGACGACGCAGGAATGCCGGGATGTCCAGGTAGTCCAGGTCATCTTGCGGATTCGGGCTACGGGACGCCGCAGCACCGGCCTGAGCCTGGTTGCGCATCACGGTCGGACGGTCCAGGTCACGGTAGTTGACCGACGGCAGTTCCTGGCGAGCAGGGGCTGGAGCGGCAGCTGCCTGGCTGGCCTGGCTGGTGTGCAGGGTGTTGTCGATGACCTTCACAGGCTTCTCGATTTTTGCACCCAGGCCGGTAGCAACCACGGTTACATGCAGCTCATCGCGCATGTCCGGATCAATAACGGTACCGACTTTGACCATGGCGTGCTCGGACGCGAAGGCTTCGATGATGCTACCCACGTCGGAGTACTCACCCAGGGACAGGTCAGGACCGGCGGTGATGTTCACCAGGATGCCGCGTGCACCTTGCAGGTTCACGTCTTCGAGCAACGGGTTGCGGATGGCCGCTTCGGTGGCTTCGCGTGCACGGTTCGGACCGCTGGCGCAGCCAGTGCCCATCATCGCCATGCCCATTTCGCTCATCACAGTACGTACGTCGGCAAAGTCGACGTTGATCATGCCTGGGCGCTTGATGATGTCGGAGATACCGCGAACGGCACCGGCCAGTACATCGTCAGCCTTGGCGAAGGCGGACAGCAGGCTGGCATCCTTGCCCAGGATGGTCAGCAATTTCTCGTTGGGGATGGTGATCAACGAGTCGACGCTTTCAGACAGCAGACGGATACCTTCGTCGGCGATCTGCATGCGCTTGCGGCCTTCGAACGGGAACGGACGCGTCACGACAGCAACGGTCAGAATCCCCATTTCCTTGGCCACTTCGGCAATGATCGGGGCCGCACCGGTACCGGTACCGCCGCCCATGCCAGTGGTGATGAACACCATGTTGGTGCCTTGCAGCACTTCGGCAATACGCTCGCGGTCTTCCAGGGCGGCTTGACGGCCGACTTCCGGATTGGCGCCAGCGCCAAGGCCTTTGGTCACCGCGGTGCCCAATTGCAGGATGGTCCGAGCGCCGATGCTTTTGAGCGCCTGGGCATCAGTGTTGGCGCAGATGAACTCAACGCCTTCAATGTTGCTCTTGACCATGTGGTTGACAGCGTTGCCGCCGCCACCGCCGACACCGATTACTTTGATAACCGGGCTAGCGGGGATGTTGTCTACGAGTTCGAACATGTTCCCTCTCCTTTCATTTTCTCTAGTTTTTTCGCCTACTGCTTATTGCGGGTGCTGCGGTGTCGCGGTAAATCTTTAGAAATTGCCTTTTACCCAAGCCTGCAGCCGCTCGAACAATGGCGCTTTCGCCTCGTCGTCGCTGCGGTAGCTGTCACGGATGCTCGGGCCCGACAGGGAAATGCCGTCGGTCTGCTTTTGCAGCCCGTACAACAGCAAGCCCACACCGGTGGAATAAATCGGGTTACGCACCACGTCGCCCAGGCCCTTCACGCCATGGGGCACGCCCAGGCGCACCGGCATGTGGAAGATTTCCTCGGCCAACTCGACCGCGCCTTCCATCTTCGAGGTGCCACCGGTCAGCACGATGCCGGCCGGGATCAAATCTTCGTAGCCGCTGCGGCGCAGTTCAGCCTGGATCAGGGTGAACAGTTCGTCGTAGCGTGGCTCGACCACTTCGGCCAGGGCCTGGCGCGACAGCTCGCGAGGTGGACGATCACCCACGCTTGGCACCTTGATGGTCTCGCCGGCACCGGCCAGCTTGGCCAGGGCGCAGGCGTAGCGGATCTTGATTTCTTCGGCGTACTGGGTCGGTGTGCGCAGCGCCATGGCGATGTCGTTGGTGACCTGGTCGCCGGCAATCGGGATCACGGCGGTGTGACGGATCGCACCCTCGGTGAAGATCGCGATGTCGGTGGTGCCGCCGCCAATGTCCACCAGGCACACGCCCAGTTCTTTTTCGTCGTCGGTCAGGACCGAGTAGGCCGAGGCCAACTGCTCGAGAATGATGTCGTCGATTTCCAGGCCGCAGCGGCGCACGCATTTTTCAATGTTCTGTGCGGCGTTGACGGCGCAGGTCACCACGTGGACCTTGGCTTCCAGGCGAACGCCCGACATGCCCAGGGGCTCGCGCACGCCTTCCTGGTTGTCGATCACGTAGTCCTGCGGCAGGGTGTGCAGCACGCGCTGGTCCGCCGGGATCGCCACGGCCTGGGCAGCGTCGAGGACGCGCTCAAGGTCGGCCGAGCTGACTTCACGGTCGCGGATCGCCACGATGCCGTGGGAGTTCAGGCTGCGGATGTGGTTGCCAGCCACGCCGACGAACGCCGAGTGAATCCGGCAACCGGCCATCAGCTGCGCTTCTTCGATGGCGCGCTGGATCGATTGCACGGTGGACTCGATGTTCACCACCACGCCCTTCTTCAGGCCCCGGGACGGATGCGTGCCAATACCGACGATTTCGATCGCGCCGTCTTCCCCGACCTCGCCCACCAGCGCCACCACCTTGGAGGTGCCGATATCGAGACCGACGATCATTTTGCCGCTTTGCACGTTTGCCATGGGTCCTGCCTCTTCTTAATTCTTCGCGACAGCGGGTTGTGCTGCCGTGGGCGCAGCCGGTGTACGCCAGCCGACGGCCAGGCCGTTGGCGTAACGCAGGTCGACGCTCGCAATGTTCGTAATCTGTTCTTTCAAGGTTTTTTCATAGATGGCAATAAAGCGGCGCATCTTTTCCACCAAGCGGTCGCGTCCCAGCAACAACTCGATGCCCGGGCCGGAACTGCCTGCCCCGGTCGTCAAAAACCAGCTGCCCCGCTCACGCAATTCCAGGCGTGCAATGGAGAAGCCCAGTGGCCGCAGCATCTGGCTCAAGGCCTGGTACTGCTGCATCACTTGCTGCTGCGCCCGCTGCGGCCCGAACAGCTGCGGCAGGTGTTCATAGTTGGCCAGCTCACGCGGAGTGAACGCCTGGCCCTGGTTGTTCAACAGCGCTTCATCGCCCCAACGGGCCACGGGCAGTTGTTCTTCCAGGCGGATCGTGACCTGGTCCGGCCATACCCGGCGAACTTCGGCGTGGGCGATCCACGGCATCTGTTCCAGCTCCGAGCGCATGCCGGCCAGGTCGATGGTAAAGAAGCTCGCCGCCAGGTATGGGCCGATGCGCTGCTGTACCGCTTGCTGGCTGATGTAGCTCAAGTCGCCCTGCACGCTGATCTTGGTGATCGGCCGGTCGGCATACGGCAACAGACGCTGCGCGCCTTCGTACGTGCCAAAGCCCAGCACCACCAGCAGCACCGGCCAGAACAGCGCCTTGATAAAACCAAAGTTGGCTTTTGGCAGGCGCGCCGACATCGGCTCTTTAGCCACCATTCGGCTTGCACCCCGTGGCACCGGCTTGCGGCTCGGTGCTTGTGGGGGCTGATGACGAAGCGATGCGCCGTTCATGTGTTTAGCCTCTTGGCTCAATGCTGTCGGCCAGGATCGCCAGCACTAACTGCTGGAAATCCAGACCGGCGGCACGGGCTGCCATGGGAACCAGGCTGTGGTCGGTCATGCCCGGTGCGGTGTTGACTTCAAGGAACCAGAAATTCCCTTGGTCATCCTGCATCACGTCTGCCCGCGCCCAACCGGCGATACCCAGCGCCTCACAGGCTTTCGCCGTGAGGTCCATCAATTCCTGTTCCTTGGTTGCTTCGAGCCCACACGGGATCCGGTACTGAGTATCGGAAGCCAGGTACTTGGCGTCGTAGTCATAAAAGGTGTGGGGCGTGCCCAAAGCGATGGGCGGCAATACCTGGCCACGCAGGGTGGCGATGGTGTACTCGGGACCGGAAATCCACTGTTCCACCAACACTTGCGAATCGTAGGTACTTGCCGCTTTCCATGCGTCGATCAATTCGGCGGCCGAGTTCACTTTGGCCATGCCGATACTGGAGCCTTCATGGGCTGGTTTGACGATCAAAGGCAGGCCCAGTTCCTTGGCCGCAGAAATACAATCGTCTTCACTGCACAGTACGGCGTGACGTGGGGTCGGAATGCCCAGGCTGTGCCACACCTGCTTGGTGCGCAACTTGTCCATCGCCAAGGCCGACGCGAGGATGCCGCTGCCGGTGTAAGGGATGCCGGCGCATTCGAGCAGGCCCTGCATGCTGCCGTCTTCACCGCCGCGGCCGTGAAGAATGAGAAAGGCACGGTCGATCTTCTCGGCCTGCAGGCGGGCAAGGAAGTCATCGCCCACATCGATACCGAAGGCATTCACGCCAGCACTTTGCAGCGCCTCAAGCACCGCATTGCCGGACTTGAGCGACACTTCGCGCTCGGCGCTCTTGCCGCCGAACAACACGGCCACGCGACCGAAGTCGGCAGGCGCAAGGGTGGAAAACAGGGAGCCGTAATCAGTGGTCATTTCGACTTCCCCTTGGCGGCGGCTGCAAACAGCGGGCTCGCCAGCAATTTGGGCGCAAGGCCACCGATATCACCGGCCCCCTGGCACAGCAGAATGTCGCCGGCACGCAGCAGCGGCTTGACGATAGGCGCCAGGTCCACACCACGCTCGATGTAGATCGGGTCCAACTGGCCGCGCTGGCGGATGCTGTTGCACAGCTTGCGGCTGTCAGCGCCCGGGATCGGTTCTTCACCGGCCGGGTAGACTTCCATCAGCAGCAGCACGTTGGCATCGGCCAGTACATTGACGAAATCGTCGTACAGGTCGCGGGTGCGGCTGTAGCGGTGCGGCTGGTACACCATCACCAGCCGGCGCTCCGGCCAACCACCGCGCACGGCCTTGATAACGGCCGCAACTTCGGTCGGGTGGTGCCCGTAGTCGTCCACCAGCATCACGTCACCGCCTTCGACCGGCAGTTGGCCGTAGACCTGGAAGCGACGGCCCACACCGGCAAAGCGCGACAGGCCCTCGACGATGGCTTCATCGCTGACGCCTTCATCGGTGGCAATGCAGATGGTCGCCAAAGAGTTCAGCACGTTGTGATTGCCCGGCATGTTCACCGACACGTCCAGAGGCTCGCGATCGGGGCGCAGCACGGTGAAGAAGGTTTGCATGCCTTCCTGGCGCACATTGATTGCGCGCACGTCGGCGTCTTCGCTGAAGCCGTAGGTCACGGTAGGGCGTTTGACCTGGGGCAGGATTTCACGCACCACCGGGTCGTCCAGGCACACCACCGCCAACCCGTAGAACGGCAGGTTGTGCAGGAAGTCGACGAAGGTTTTCTTCAACTTGTTGAAGTCGCCGTCGTAGGTCGCCATGTGGTCTTCGTCGATGTTGGTGACGACGGCAACCAGCGGTTGCAGGTGCAGGAAGCTCGCGTCACTTTCATCGGCTTCGGCGATCAGGTAGCGGCTGGTACCCAGTTGGGCATTGGTGCCAGCTGCATTCAGGCGGCCACCGATGACGAAGGTCGGGTCCAGGCCACCGGCGGCGAACACCGAGGCGATCAGGCTGGTGGTGGTGGTCTTGCCATGGGTACCGGCCACGGCGATGCCGTGGCGATAGCGCATCAGCTCGGCAAGCATCTCGGCACGCGGTACCACAGGGATACGGCGCTCAAGGGCGGTGGCCACTTCCGGGTTGGACGTATTCACGGCGCTGGACACCACCAGCACGTCAGCCTCGGCGGCGTTCTCGGCACGGTGGCCGATGAAGATCTGTGCGCCAAAGGACTTCAGGCGCTCGGTGACCGGCGACTCTTTCAAGTCCGAGCCGGACACCTGGTAGCCCAGGTTCAGCAACACTTCGGCAATCCCGCACATGCCCACGCCACCGATACCGACGAAGTGAATACGACGGATGCGGCGCATCTCGGGTTGCGGCATGGCTTTCTGATTCTCAACCATGGGCCACCTCCAGGCAGATATCGACCACGGTGCGGGTTGCGTCAGGTTTGGCCAGGCGGCTTGCGGTGCTCGCCATGCTGTTGAGTCGTTCCGGTTGCATCAAAACCTCGGTCAGGCGTGCGGCCAAATCGGCGGCGCCAGTCGTTCTTTGCGGCAGCAGGAAGGCAGCGCCCTCCCCGGCCAAATATTCGGCGTTGCGGGTCTGGTGATCGTCGATGGCGTGGGGCAAAGGCACCAGCAAGGACGGCAGACCGGCGGCCGCCAGTTCACTGACGGTCAGCGCACCAGCGCGGCAGACCACCAGGTCGGCCCAGCCATAGGCTTGGGCCATGTCTTTGATGAAGGGCTGTACATTGGCCTCTACACCGGCCTCGCGATAACGCGCGGCGGTGACTTCATCGTGGTTCTTGCCGGCCTGGTGGAAGATCTCCGGGCGCACATCCTCAGGAAGTTGCGCAACGGCTTCAGGCAGCAATTTATTCAGTGGCTCGGCACCCAGGCTTCCGCCCAGGATCAGCAGGTGAGCCTTGCGCCCGGCCAGCGCGTCACGCGCAATGGCCATGAACAGTTCGGTACGCACCGGGTTACCGGTGGTGCGAAGCTTGTCGGAGGCGGCGAAGGTTTTCGGAAAGGCTTCACACACCCGCGCGGCCAATGGCACCAGCAGGCGGTTGGCGGTACCGGCGACGGCGTTCTGTTCATGGACGATCACCGGCACGCCCGCGAGTTTCGCCGCAACGCCACCAGGGCCGGTCACATAACCACCAAAGCCAAGCACACACACCGGCTTCAACTCGCGAATGATCTTGCGCGCCTGCATGACCGCCTTGAGCAACACGAACGGCGCCTTGAGCAATGACAACTTGCTCTTGCCGCGCAACCCGGTGACGTTGATCAAATGCAGCGGCAAACCGGCATTGGGCACCAATTCGTTTTCGATGCCACGGGGCGTACCCAGCCAGTGCACGGTGTAGCCACGGTTCTGGAATTCACGGGCGCAGGCCAGGGCCGGGAACACATGCCCCCCGGTACCGCCCGCCATGATCAGCACGTTAGCGCCCATGAGTCGGCTCCTCGGCGAAGTCGCTCTCGCTGAACTCCATCTCTTCGCTGCCCAGGTGGGTGCGACTCTCCCACTCGATACGCAGCAACAACCCGAGACAGGCGCAGCAAATCACCAACGAGCTGCCGCCGTAACTGAGGAACGGCAAGGTCAGGCCCTTGGTCGGCAGCAGGCCGACGTTCACGCCGATGTTGATCAGGAACTGGCCGATCCACAGGAAGGCCAACCCATAGGCAACGTAGGCGGCGAAGAACTGCTTGGCCTTCTCGGCCCACAAGCCGATGTACATGGCGCGCACACAGACGAATACAAACAGAGCCACGGTGCACAGCGAGCCCACCACACCCAACTCTTCGGCCAATACCGAGAACACGAAGTCGGTGTGGGCTTCCGGCAGGTAGAACTGCTTCTGCACACTGTTGCCCAGGCCCACACCCAGCCACTCGCCTCGACCGAAGGCAATCAGCGCCTGGGTCAACTGGTAGCCGGAGCCGAACTGGTCGGACCAGGGGTCGGTAAAAGTAATCAGACGCGCCATCCGGTAGGGTTGCGCCTGCACCAGGATGGTCACGGCCGCGACTGCCAGCACCACCATCAAGGTGAAGCGGAACAGCCCGACCCCACCCAGGAACAGCATCGCGGCGGCGGCGCCCATCATCACGACCGTGGCCCCGAAGTCGGGCTCCATCAGCAGCAGGCCAGCCATGGGCAGCAGCACGATGAACGGCTTGAAGAAGCCCATCCAGCTTTCGCGTACTTCTTTCTGACGGCGCACCAGGTAACCGGCGAGGTAGATCACCACGAACACCTTGGCGATTTCCGAAGGCTGCACGTTGAACGCGCCGAAGCCGATCCAGCGCATCGAACCGTTCACCTCGCGGCCAATGCCCGGGACGATCACCATGACCAGCAAGCCGAACGCACCGATCAGCATCAGCCAACCCAGACGCTGCCAGGTGGCAATCGGAATCATCATGGTGACGATGCAGGCGCCCAGGCCGATCACCAGGTACACCAGGTGGCGGATCATCATGTACAGCGTGTTGCCCGACTGCACGGCAGCCACTTCGGAGGACGCCGAAGTGATCATCACCAGGCCCAGGCCGAGCAGCGCCAGGCAACCGGCGAGCATAGGGAAATCAAGGTCAATGCCGCGCCCGGTAATGATCGGCGACGGGTATGGCTTGATGATGTTTCTCAGGTTGAGGCTCATGCCAAAGCCTCCACGGCGCGAGCGAACAGTTGGCCGCGCTCTTCATAGTTCTTGAACATGTCGAAGCTGGCGCACGCGGGCGACAGCAACACCGCATCGCCAGGCTGGGCCAGGGCTTTGCTCTGGGCAATGGCATCATCCAGGGAAGCTGCGCGTACTTGCGGTACAGCGTCACCGAGGGCGGCGGCGATCAGGTCCGAATCGCGGCCCATCAGCACCACGGCGCGGCAATGGGCGGCGACTGGCGCTTTAAGGTCCTTGAAGTCGGCGCCCTTGCCATCACCACCGGCGATCAGCACCAGCTTGCCGTCGATATCGGCACCCAGGCCTTCGATGGCCGCCAGGGCTGCACCGACGTTGGTGGCTTTGGAGTCGTTGTAATAGCTGACTTCATTGAGGTCGCGCACCCACTGGCAGCGATGCTCAAGCCCGGCAAACGTGCGCAGGCTGGCGAGCATGGCGTCGAATGGCAGGCCAACCGCGTGACCGAGTGCCAAGGCCGCCAGGGCATTGGACTGGTTGTGTGCGCCACGGATTTTCAGTTCGCGTACCGGCATCAGGTTCTGGAATTCGAACGCCAGGTACTTCTCGCCGTTCTCTTCACGAATGCCGAAGCCTTTGAAGTCCGGTTTGCCCAAACCGAAGGTCCAGCAGGGCATGCCCTCGCCCATCAGCGGACGGCTCAGGGCATCCTGGCGGTTGACGACAAATTGCCTGGCGCCCCGGAAGATTCGGTGCTTGGCCAGGTGATAAGCCGGCAGGCCGCTGTAGCGGTCCATATGGTCTTCGCTGACGTTCAATACCGTCGCCACTTCAGCGCCCAGGTCGTGGGTGGTTTCCAGCTGGAAGCTCGACAATTCCATCACATACAGCTCGACGTCGTCGCTGAGCAGGTCCAGAGCCGGCACGCCAAGATTGCCGCCGACGGCCACACGCTTGCCCGCCGCCGCTGCCATCTCGCCGACCAGAGTGGTAACGGTGCTTTTGGCGTTGGAACCGCTGATGGCCACGATCGGCGCCTTCGCGTTGCGTGCGAACAGGTCGATATCGCCAGACAGCTTCACGCCACGGGCCGCAGCTGCTTGCAGGGCCGGTGTCGCCAGGGCCAGGCCCGGGCTCACGTAGAGCTCGTCGGCACGACACAGAAACTCGACATCCAGCTCGCCACAACGCACTTCCACGTGCGGGTAGTCACGGCGCAGCGTGACCAGCTCCGGTGGATTTTCCCGCGTATCGGCCACGGCAAACGACGTGCCCCGGTTCGCCAGGAAGCGAACCAGGGACATGCCGCTCTTGCCGAGGCCGACAACGATGCGGAAGTGGTCTGAAGCGATCAAGGACACTCGTTTCTACCTCAGTTTCAGGGTGGCAAGGCCGACCAGTACCAGAATCACGGTGATGATCCAGAAGCGGACAATCACGCGTGGCTCAGGCCAGCCCTTGAGTTCAAAGTGGTGGTGAATCGGCGCCATGCGGAACACGCGGCGCCCGGTCAACTTGAAGGACGCCACCTGGATGACCACCGACAGGGTTTCCATCACGAACACACCGCCCATGATGAACAGCACGATTTCCTGGCGAACGATCACCGCGATGGTGCCCAAGGCTGCGCCCAGCGCCAGTGCGCCGACGTCGCCCATGAAGACTTGTGCCGGGTAGGTGTTGAACCACAGGAACCCCAGGCCGGCACCGATCAAGGCGCCGCAGAACACGATCAACTCACCGGCGCCCGGTACATAGGGAATCAGCAGGTATTCAGCGAACTTCACGTTACCCGAGAGGTAGCAGAAGATGCCGAGCGCACCGCCCACCATCACCGTCGGCATGATCGCCAGGCCGTCGAGGCCGTCGGTCAGGTTCACCGCGTTGCTGGAGCCGACGATCACGAAGTAGGTCAGCACCACAAAGCCCACACCCAGCGGGATGCTCACATCCTTGAGCATCGGGATGATCAAGGTGGTTTCCACGGCACTCGGCGCGGTGGTGTACAGGAAGATCGCCGCAGCGAGGCCGAACACCGACTGCCAGAAATACTTCCAGCGGCTTGGCAGCCCCTTGGAGTTTTTCTCGATCACTTTGCGGTAGTCATCCACCCAGCCGATGGCACCGAACAGCAGGGTCACCAGCAACACCACCCACACGTAGCGGTTATGCAGGTCGGCCCAGAGCAAGGTGCTGACGCCGATGGACGACAGGATCAGCGCACCGCCCATGGTCGGCGTGCCGGACTTGGACAGGTGCGACTGCGGGCCGTCGTTACGAACCGATTGACCAATTTGCAGGTTCTGCAGGGTGCGGATCATCCACGGCCCCAGGAACAGTGACAAAGACAGCGCGGTCAGCACACCCAGGATCCCGCGCAGGGTCAGGTACTGGAAGACCGCGAAGCCTTTGTGGAACTGTTGCAGATACTCAGCCAGCAGCAGCAGCATTAATGTTTCTCCGTACTTGAGCCACACAAGGCTGCGACGACGTTTTCCATCACCGCGCTGCGCGATCCCTTGATCAAAATGGTTGTGTGTTTGTCATGTTCAGCCGCCGTCAACGCCTGGATCAGCTCGGCCTGGCTCGGGAAATGCCGCGCGCCAGGGCCGAAAGCGTTGACCGCATGGGCCATGTTTGTGCCAACGGCGTAGAGCGCGTCCACTTTGCCGGCGGCATAGGCGCCGACTTCACGGTGGCCCTGTTCAGCCCAATCGCCCAATTCGCCGATATCGCCCAGCACCAGCACCTTGCGCCCATCAAAGCCTTTGAGCAGGTCCACAGCGGCATTGATGGAGGACGGGTTGGCGTTGTAAGTGTCATCAATCACGCGCATGCCGTTGCCAGCCAGTTGCGCCACGGTGCGGCCCTTGACCGGCTGCACCGCGCCCAGGCCGGTGGCAATACCGAACAGCGACACACCCAGGGCATGGGCGGCAGCGGCGGCGGCCAAGGCGTTGGCGACGTTGTGGTTGCCCAGCAGGTTCAACTGCACGTGCTCATCACCTTGCGGGGTGTGCAAGGTGAAGGACGGGCAGCCACGGGCATCGACATTGATGTTGGAGGCGTGAAAATCGGCTGCAGCATTCAGCACTGCAAACGTCAGGACCTTGCGACCGGCGGCGCGTACACGCCAGGTCTCGAACGCCTTGTCATCCAGGTTCAGTACCGCAGTGCCCGAGGCGTCGAGGCCCTCAAGGATTTCGCCCTTGGCTTCGACGATTTTTTCCGGGCCGCCGAACTCACCGACATGGGCGGTACCGGCGTTGTTGATGATCGCCACGTGAGGCTGGGTCAGCGCCACGGTGTAGGCGATTTCGCCGATGCGCGAAGCCCCCAGTTCAATCACTGCCGCCGTGTGTTCCGGGGCCAGTTCGAGCAGGGTCAGCGGTGCGCCGAAATCATTGTTCAGGTTGCCACGGGTCGCGAGTACCGGCCCGCGCGTACGCAAGACGCCAGCAAGCAGTTCCTTGACCGTGGTCTTGCCGCTGGAACCGGTAATGGCCGCCACCGGCTTATCAAAAGCAGCACGGTTAAGCGCACCCAGTTGGCCCAGGGCCAGGCGGGTGTCGGCTACCAGCAATTGCGGCAAGGCAGAATCGGCCACTTCACGCTGTACCAAGGCACCGACGGCACCTTTGGCGGCAACGTCGTTGAGGTAGTCGTGACCATCGAAACGCGGGCCGGCCAGGGCGACAAACAGCTGCCCCGGCTGGATGTTACGACTGTCGATACTGACGCCGGTGAATGTGCAGTCGTTCGACAGCACACGGGCCGACAGAGCCTGGGCCAGTTCGCTGAACGTCATCGCCTTAAGCATGGGCGACCTCCCAGGCGGTCAGGGCGTGATCCGCCTCGACCAGATCGGAGAAGGCATGGCGTTCACCGTTGATTTCCTGATAGTCCTCGTGACCTTTACCCGCGAGCACCACTACGTCGTCCGCGCCGGCACTGGCGATCAACTGGGCAATGGCGGCGCCGCGACCAGCCACAAAAGTGACGTTGGAGGCGTCTTTGAAACCGACACGGATGTCGTCGAAAATCTGGCTCGGGTCTTCGCTGCGCGGGTTATCGTCGGTGACGAGTACGCCATCGGCCAAGCGCTCGACAATTTCGGCCATCAACGGGCGCTTGCCGCGATCGCGATCACCGCCGCAACCGAACAGGCAAAGCAGTTTGCCTTTGGCATGTGGGCGCAGCGCTTCGAGGACTTTTTCCAGGGCATCCGGGGTGTGGGCGTAATCGACCACCACCAACGGTTGCGTGCCGCCACCCAGGCGCTGCATGCGACCGGCCGGGCCTTCCAGCTTCGGCAATACCCGCAGGATTTCATCCAGGGCGTAGTCCAGGCCCAGCAGTGCACCGATAGCGGCGAGCACGTTGCTCAGGTTGAACCGCCCGAGCAAGGTGCTGCGCAAGTGGTGCTCGCCCTGCGGCGTCACCAATGTGGCGCGCACGCCTTCATCATTGAATTGGGCTTCGCGGCAATACAGGTAGGCACTGGCATCTTGCAGGCTATAGCTGATCAGGCGCGCGTCGCTCCCTTCGCCCGCCAGTTGGCGGCCGAATGCGTCGTCGAGGTTGACCACCCGGCACTTCAGGTCATTCCAGGCAAACAGCTTGGCCTTGGCGGCGGCGTACGCCTCCATGGTGCCGTGGTAGTCGAGGTGATCGCGGGACAGGTTGGTCATCACGGCCACGTCAAAAGCCAGTGCGGTGACGCGCCCTTGGTCCAGGCCATGGGAAGACACTTCCATGGCTACCGCCTTGGCACCGGCCTTTTTCAGGTCGGCCAGGGTCGCTTGTACGGCAATCGGGTTTGGCGTGGTGTGCAGGCCGCTTTGCAGCGCGCCATAGAAACCGGTGCCCAGGGTGCCGACGATGCCGCAGTGCTGACCCAGCAGGTCCAAAGCCTGGGCAACCAACTGGGTCACACTGGTCTTGCCGTTGGTGCCAGTCACGCCCACCAGGTTGAGTTGACGGCTCGGGTCACCGTAGAAACGCCCGGCGATGTCGGACAACTGCGCTGCCAGGCCCTTGACCGGAATCAACGGCACATCGGTGATCGGCAGCACGGTGGCGCCTTCCACTTCATAGGCGACCGCAGCCGCACCGCGTTGCAGGGCATCGGCGATATGCGCACGGCCATCGAGCTTGCCGCCAGGTACCGCCAGGAACAGGTCACCGGCGCGTACATTACGGCTATCCAGCGTCAGCTCACGAATCAGCAGATCGTGGCCGGCATGGGCAAAAATCTTGTTCAGGCTAAGAGACATCAGCCGCGCCCTCCATTGGCTTTAACAGCGGCAGCCGGTGGACCAGCGTTGGCTTGTTGCGTCGGCGGCAGGTTGTCCGGCGTGATATTCATCAAGCGCAGGGTGCCGGACATCACTTTGCTGAACACCGGCGCCGAAACCAGGCCGCCGAAGTAGCCGGCTTTACTAGGCTCGTCGATGACCACGACGATGGCATAGCGTGGGTCGCTCATCGGGCCGAAGCCGGCGAACAACGAACGGTAGGAGTTTTCGGCATAGCCCTTGATGCCCACCGAGGTCTTACGCGCCGTACCGGACTTGCCAGCAACGTGGTACGCCGGCACCTGGGCGCGGAATACGCCACGCGGTGCCTCGATCACTTGTTGCAGCATGCCTTGCATGGTCTTGGCGACGTTCTCCGGGATCACTTGGGTGGCTTTTGGCGCTTCGTCGACGTGGATCAGGCTCAGCGGAACCATACGGCCGTTATTGGCCAATACCGAGAACGCGTGGGCCAACTGGATGGCGGTCACCGACAGGCCGTAGCCATAGGAAAGCGTGGCAGTCTCGGCTTTTCTCCACTCGCGGTAGTTCGGCAGGTTACCGACCCGCTCGCCCGGGAAGTCGAGGCCGGTGGGTTGCCCCAGGCCGATCTTTTGCGCCAGGTGATAGATGGTCTCGCCGCCGATATCGAAAGCAACCTTGCTCATGCCGACGTTACTGGAGTTGATCAGGATGCCGGTCAGGTCCAGCACTGGCCCCTCGGTGCGGGACACGTCACGAATGGTGTACTTGCCCAACTGCAAGGTGCCTGGGTAAACCTCGACCTTGTCGCTGGGTTTCCAGCGGCCGGTTTCCAGGGCAGCGCTCATGGAGATGGCTTTCATGGTGGAACCGGGTTCGAACACGTCGATCATCGCGCGGTTACGCATCATCGCCGGCTGCAGGTTGCGACGGTTGTTCGGGTTGTAGGTCGGCTGGTTGACCATGGCAAGGATCTCGCCAGTCTTCACATCCATGATCACCAGACTGCCGGCCTTGGCGCCGTTCTCGATGATCGCGTTACGCAGTTCGCGGTTGGCCAGGTATTGCAGGCGCAGGTCAATCGACAACGCCAAGGGCTTGCCAGCCTTGGCGTTCTTGGTGACCTGGACGTCCTTGATCAGCCTGCCGCGCCGATCCTTGATGACCTGGCGCTTGCCCGGAACCCCAGCCAGCCATTCGTCATAGGCCAGTTCGACCCCTTCGCGGCCGTGGTCATCGATGTCGGTGAAACCCACCATGTGCGCGGTGGTTTCACCGGCCGGGTAGAAACGCCGAAATTCCTCGATGCCGTAGACGCCGGGAATTTTGAGATCGAGCACTTGCTGGCCTTGCTCAGGGGTAAGCCCACGAACCAGGTAGATGAATTCTTTATTGGCCTGGGCTTCCAGGCGTTCGGTCAGGGCCTTGCGGTCCTGCCCGAGGGCAGCGGCCAGTTCAGGCCACTTGTCCTTGGCAACTTGCAGCTCTTTGGCGTTGGCCCACAGGGTGGTCACCGGGGTACTGACGGCCAGAGGCTCGCCGTTACGGTCGGTGATCAGGCCCCGGTGTGCAGGAATCGGGATGTGCCGCAGGCTGCGAGCGTCACCCTGGCCGATCAGGAAGTCGCGGTCGACGACCTGAAGGTCGAAGATGCGCCAGACGATCGCGCCCACCATCAATGCCAGCAAGCCGAGCATCAGGCGAAAGCGCCATGGGTAGAGTGCCCCTTCGAGTTTCATCATGGCGCCACCATGCGAACTTCAGCCGCGCCTGGGATGTGCATCTTCAACTGTTCGGTAGCCAGCACTTCGATACGGCTGTGGGCCGTCCAGGTGCTTTGCTCAAGAATCAACCGGCCCCATTCTGCCTGGGCTTTGTCGCGCACGCTCAATTCCCCGTAAAGGGTATTGAGCAACTGACGGTTCCAGTGGGCGCTGTAGGACACCGCTATCGCGGACACCAGCACGCCGACAAACAGCAGCAACATAAAGAAGCTACCGCCCGGGAGGGGCTTGGCGAAAAGCTTGCTCACCGCAATTTCTCCGCAACACGCATGACGGCGCTACGGGAACGTGGGTTGGCCTTGAGTTCGGCTTCGGAAGCGAACTGCGCTTTGCCATGGATTTTGATTTTCGGCACGAAGGCTTCGAAACGCACCGGCAGGTTACGCGGCAGGTTATCGGACTCGCCCTTTACCAGACGACGCATGAAGAGTTTGACGATGCGGTCTTCCAGGGAGTGGAAGCTGATCACCACCAGGCGACCGCCCACTTCCAAAGCATCCAGAGCGGCTTCGAGGCCGGCTTCCAGATCGCCCAATTCGTTATTAACGTGAATGCGCAACCCTTGGAATGCGCGGGTGGCCGGGCTCTTGCCCTTTTCCCAGGCAGGGTTGGCGACCTTGAGCACTTCGGCCAGGTCAGCGGTGCGTTCGAACGGCTGGATTTCGCGGCGCTCGACCACGGCACGCGCCATTCGACCGGCGAAGCGCTCTTCACCGTATTCCTTGAACACACGGGCGATTTCTTCTACCGGCGCGGTGGCGATGAACTGTGCGGCACTGACCCCACGAGTGGGGTCCATACGCATATCGAGGGGGCCGTCGTTCATGAAGCTGAAGCCGCGCTCCGGGTCGTCGAGCTGTGGCGAAGACACGCCCAGGTCGAGCAGAACCCCGGCCACCTTGCCCGCCATACCGCGCTCGCCGACTTCGGCGCCCAGCTCGGCAAAGCTGCGCTGCACAACGACAAAGCGGCCGTCTTCGGCCGCTAGCGCTTGCCCGGTGGCAATCGCTTGAGGGTCTTTGTCGAACCCGAGGAGTTTGCCGTCGGACCCGAGCTGGCTGAGTATCAACCGGCTATGCCCGCCCCTGCCGAATGTGCCATCGACATAGCAGCCATCGGCACGTACGGCGAGAGCCTCAACGGCTTCGTCAAGCAGTACGGTGATGTGGTTAAAGCCGCTATCAATAGTCACAGGATCAAATCACGCAGTTCATCAGGCATGGCGCCCGGTTGTTGAATAGCAGCCAGGTCCGCTGCAGACACAGCATCCCAGGCATCTTCGTCCCACAATTGGAACTTGTTCAGCTGGCCTACCAGCATTGCGCGCTTGTCGAGCCTGGCGTACTCGCGCAGTCGCGGCGGCACCAGGAAACGACCGCTGCCATCGAGCTCAAGGTCGACGGCATTACCGATCAGCAAACGCTGGAGGCGGCGGTTTTCTTCACGCAATGAAGGCAGCGCGCGCAACTTGGTTTCAATCAACTCCCACTCATCGAGAGGGTAAACACATAAACAGGGGTCAACGGCGTCAATCGTGATGATTAACTGCCCTGAACTTCGCGAAATGAGCTCGTCACGATACCGGCTCGGCATGGCGAGACGGCCTTTTGCATCGAGACTGATAGCGTTAGCTCCGCGAAACACAGATGCGTTTCTCCAAATTTTAGCGTTTTACGTTCAAAAAACCCACTTTGTGCCACTTTCCGCCACTTGCGCACACTATAGGAATGCGCCCACCACACCGTCAAGGCGCGTATTCAAGGAAAAGCCTTACAGAACGGAGATTTAGGAGTGCAAAAGGAGGAGAAACGAGAGTTTGGCGATGTTTTTGACTCAACAACGGCAAATGGCTCAGAGAGCTAGAGGCTAAAGTTAAAGTAATTTATTAAGAGTAAGATTTTTTTGGTATTACGAAGATGCATCTGCCAATGATTTGGCAGGGAGGGATTCTTGCGTTACTACCGGGTTTGCGCACGAGATTCGAACGCAAGGAAAAAAGGTGGAGAGTCGATCTGTAAGCCGGGTTCTGTCTTGAACAGTCATTCGTCTACGATGGCCATCACTGGACATCTTTAGCAACCTACCCGGTCCCAGCGCGGGCCACGCCTTGGGACCCTATTTGGTCTTGCTCCAAGTGGGGTTTACCTAGCCACGAACTGTTGCCAGTCGTGCGGTGCGCTCTTACCGCACCTTTTCACCCTTACCGGCACCGAAGTGCTTAGGCGGTTATTTTCTGTGGCACTTTCCGTAGGCTCACGCCTCCCAGGCATTACCTGGCACTTCGCCCTATGGAGCCCGGACTTTCCTCCCCCCCCTAATTTTCATAGAGGGCAGCGACTGTCCAATCGACTCTCCGCCGCGCAGGTTAACGGCACGGCGGCTTGAGGACAAGTATTAAAAGTGCGGCATTGCCATCACGTTCAGACGAAATACAGATTTGCCCCAGGAACTATTCGGCCTTCTGCTTATCGAGCGCGACCTGATACAACACGTTCTTGCGCACGCCGGTAATTTCCGCTGCCAGGGCGGCGGCGCGCTTGAGTGGCATTTCCTTGAGCAACAAATCGAGGACGCGCATGGCCTCGCTGCCCACCGCATCTTCATTCTCCGGCGCGGTCCAGCCTGCTACCAGCACCACGCATTCTCCACGTTGTTGATTGCTGTCGCCCTCGACAAACGCTCGCAGCTCCTCCAGCGGCAACCCCTTGAGGGTTTCGAAGGTCTTGGTCAACTCTCGGGCCAGCAAGGCCAGGCGCTCACCGCCGAACACCAGCTCCATGTCTTGCAGGCATTCAAGGATACGATGCGGAGCCTCATAGAAGATCAAGGTGCGCGGTTCTTCTTTAAGTGCCTGCAGACGCGCCCGACGCCCTACAGCCTTGGCGGGCAGGAAGCCTTCGAAGATAAAGCGGTCCGAGGGCAACCCGGCGGCCGATAATGCAGCAATCAGCGCGCAGGCTCCCGGAACAGGCACTACATTGATACCTGCGGCACGGGCCTGGCGGACCAAGTGGTAACCAGGATCGGAAATCAGGGGCGTGCCCGCGTCGGAAATCAGCGCGACGTCATCACCCGCCAAAAGACGTGTGATAAAGCGGCTACCCTCTTCACGTTCGTTGTGTTCGTGGCAGGCCGCTAATGGCGTGCTGATACCAAAATGCTGCATCAACCGTTGGGAGTGCCGCGTGTCTTCTGCCGCGATCAATTTCACCTCGCGCAACACTTTCAGCGCCCGGGCACTGATGTCGTCCAGGTTGCCAATGGGCGTCGCCACCACAAAAAGCGAGCCAGCAGTGGAATTCAAAAGACCTGGAGCAGTCAAAGCGCACACCTCGATGGTTGGCAAAAGCCACATTGTAGCGCGTAGACGCCTTGAAAATATGCCATCACGGCCGATGCCGTTTCAGCCACCATTAGCTAAACACAACATTTGCACGACCTAAATCCACGGTTTAACGCCATGAACATCGCGCCTGGGCCAGTGCTTGGGTACACTTCCACGCTAATTTGATCGGTATCAGGAACACTTACATGATCGCTTGCCTGCGGCTGCTCTCCGCCCTCTGCCTCGCTGCCTTGCTGGCTGCTTGCGCCAGTTCGCCCTCCTCCAGTCTTGGCGAACTGCCACGCACGCCCGATGCCAGTATCGAGCAACTGCTCGAACAGGCGACGAACGCCAAGACGCCAGAAAAAGCCGCGTTGCTGCGCCTGAGCGCGGCGGACCTGGCTTACCAGCAGAACAACCCCGGCCGCTCCTCGCAGATCCTTGCGCAAGTGCCCCTGGACGCCCTGAAGCCAGCCGCGCAAGTATTTGCCAGCACCCTGGCCGCAGAACTGGCCATGGGGCGCAACCAGCCCAAGGCGGCTTTGGCAGCGCTGAACCACCCCAGCCTGCAAAGCCTGAAGGAACTGCCGACCGACCAGCAGATCCGCACCGGTACCGTACATGCACGTGCCTATGAAGCCGATGGGCAGACCCTCGCCGCCGCTCGCGAGCGGGTGTCCATGGCGCCCCTGCTGACGGGTGAGGCTGCCAACAGCAACCACGAGGCCATCTGGGTATTGATTGCCGCGTTGCCAGCCGAACAGCTGCAAGCCACTGGCAACCCGACACTCGATGGCTGGATCACCCTGGCCCAGGCGGTCAAGGGCGCCGGTACGCTGGAGCAACAACAAGCCGCCATCGACACCTGGCGCGCACAGAACCCGGGCCACCCGGCTGCAGTGCAACTGCCAGCGCCGCTGACCAAGCTCAAGGAACTGGCCAGCCAGCCCCTGAACAAGATCGCCCTGCTGCTGCCGCAGGAAGGGCCGCTGGCGGCTGTGGGCAAAGCGCTGCGCGAAGGCTTCATGGCGGCTCACTACCAGGCTGAACAAGCCGGGCAGAAGCCACCGGTCATCGAGTTCTATGACAGCTCGCGCCTGGGCTCCCTCGACGACTTCTACGCCAAGGCCCAGGCCGCCGGCGTGCAACTGGTGGTCGGCCCGCTGGAAAAACCGCTGGTCAAGCAACTCAGCGCACGCCCGCAGCTGCCGATCACCACCCTCGCCCTGAACTACAGCGAGACCGATCAAGGCCCGGCGCAGTTGTTCCAGTTCGGCCTGGCCGCTGAAGACGAAGCCCGCGAAGTGTCGCGCCGTGCACGTGCCGACGGCCTGCACCGTGCCGCCGCCATGGTGCCCCGTGGCGAATGGGGCGAGCGCGTCTACAAAGCGTTCCGCCAGGATTGGGAAGCCAATGGCGGCACTGTCATGGGCGTTGAATATGTCGATCAGCCTGTTGCCCTGGCCCAGCAGATCGCCGATCTGTTCCAACTGCGCAAGAGCGAAGGCCGCGCCAAGAGCCTGCAAAGCACAGTAGGCACCGACGTAGCCGCCCAGCCTTCGCGTCGCCAGGACATCGAGTTCATCTTCCTGGCTGTCACGCCACAACTGGCCCAGCAGATCAAGCCGACCCTGAACTTCCAATACGCCGGCGATGTGCCGGTGTACGCAACCTCCCACGTGTTCAGTGCCAGCGGTGACCGTAACCAGTACCTGGACATGACCAACGTGATGTTCTGCGAAACCCCCTGGTTGCTCAACACCACCGACCCACTGCGCAACCAGGTTGCGGCGCAATGGCCGCAAGCCAATGGCAGCCTGGGCCGCCTCTACGCAATGGGCGTCGATGCCTACCGCCTGGCACCACGCCTGGGCCAGCTCAAGGCACTGCCTGACACCCGTGTCGACGGCCTCTCGGGCAACCTGGGCATCAGCGCCAACCAGCGCGTGGACCGCCAGATGCCGTGGGCGAAGTTCGTCGGCGGCGAAATACAGCGCCTGCCCGATACCCCACGCTGATGCCCCAGCGGTCCAGCGCACAAAGCGGCAAGGATGCCGAACTGCATGCGCTCGATTACCTGCAACAACAGGGTCTGCGCCTTCTGGCGCAGAACTGGTTATGTAAACGCGGCGAGCTTGATCTGGTCATGCTTGACGGCGATACAGTAGTATTCGTCGAAGTCCGCTACAGAAAACACGCACAATGGGGTGGCGCGCTCGCCAGTATCGACGAGCGCAAGCGTCAAAAGTTGATACTCGCTGCGCAGTTTTTCCTGCAAAAAGAGCATCACTGGGCTGACCGCCCCTGCCGTTTCGATGTGGTTGCCATGGAAAGCACCCCGTCAGGCACAGCTGATCTGACCTGGCTTAAAAATGCCTTCGACAGCTGATTCGCCGGGCACCCTCACCACTCACTTTTGCTCTTTGCATTGCGGGCTGCACATTACCTGTGCCAAACAGCCGCGCTACTTAAGGTCACACAGATGGACATGCAATCCCGAATTCGCCAGCTTTTCCAGGCCAGCATCGACACCAAGCAACAGGCGATGGACGTACTTGCACCGCACATCGAGCAAGCCAGTCAGGTGATGGTCAATGCCTTGCTCAACGAAGGCAAAATGCTTTCGTGCGGCAACGGTGGTTCGGCCGGCGATGCCCAGCATTTTTCCTCCGAGCTGCTCAACCGTTTCGAACGCGAGCGCCCGAGCCTGCCGGCCATTGCATTGACCACCGACTCGTCGACGATCACTTCGATCGCCAACGACTACAGCTACAACGAAATCTTCTCCAAGCAGATCCGCGCCCTAGGCCAGCCGGGCGATGTATTGCTGGCGATTTCCACCAGCGGCAACTCGGCGAATATTATTCAAGCGATCCAGGCCGCACATGATCGCGAAATGATTGTCGTAGCCTTGACCGGTCGCGACGGCGGCGGCATGGCTTCGCTGCTGCTGCCCGAGGACGTGGAGATTCGCGTCCCGGCCAATGTCACTGCACGTATCCAAGAAGTTCATCTGCTGGCGATCCACTGCCTGTGCGATCTGATCGACAGCCAACTGTTCGGGAGTGAAGAATGACCGTTAATCGCCTCAGTCTTTTGGCCATTACGCTGTGCGTCGCCATCAGCGGCTGCAGCTCGGCTATCACCGCTACACGGGACACTCCTATTCAGGACGACCGGGGCACACGCACCTTCGGCAGCACCATTGATGATTCGCTGATCGAAACCAAGGTCAAGGTCAACGTCGCCAAGGCTGCTACCGACCTGGGCAACGGTGCCTCGCGCATCGTGGTGACCAGCTTCAACGGCGTGGTCCTGCTGGCAGGCCAAACACCCCGCGCCGATCTCAAGGCCCAGGCCGAGCAAGCCGCTGCCGGCGTGCAACGCGTCAAGAAGGTCCACAACGAACTGCAGGTCATGGACCCGATCACTCTGCTGGCCATCAGCAACGATGCCTTGCTGACCACCAAGATCAAGGCCCAGATGCTGACCGACAGTGCAGTGCCAGGCTCGCGAATCAAGATCGTCACCGATAACGGCATCGTCTACATGATGGGCCTGCTGACCCAGGCAGAAGCCACCCGCGCCGCCAACCTGGTGCAAGGTGTGTCGGGCGTACAGAAGATCGTCAAGGTATTCGAATACATCGACTGATGTAGATCGAAGCTGCCTGATCGTTCCCACGCTCTGCGTGGGAACGCATCCCGTGACGCTCCGCGTCACCCCACAAGCCTCGACTTTTGCGCCATCAGTGGGACGCGGAGCGTCCGAGCGGGCATTCCCAGGCAGAGCGTGGGAACGATCAAAAAAGGGCGCCGTGCATTGACTGCACGGCGCCCTTTTTAGTGCCCAGGGTTTACTGGTATTGCTGGTACGGATTGCCCTGGAACTGGTTGTTCTGCTGTGGTGCCTGCTGCTGACCAGGCTGGCCGTATTGCTGGCCAGGGATCGGGCCGAGGTTGACTTCGACGCGACGGTTCTGCGCACGGCCATTCACGTCGGCGTTGCTGGCAATGATCGCTCCCACGCTCTGCGTGGGAACGCATCCCGTGACGCTCCGCGTCACCGCACAAGCCTCGACTTTTGCGCCATCAGTGGGACGCGGAGCGTCCGAGCGGGCATTCCCACGCAGAGCGTGAGAACGATCAAAAAAGGGCGCCGTGCATTGACTGCACGGCGCCCTTTTTAGTGCCCAGGGTTTACTGGTATTGCTGGTACGGATTGCCCTGGAACTGGTTGTTCTGCTGTGGCGCCTGCTGCTGACCAGGCTGGCCGTATTGCTGGCCAGGGATCGGGCCGAGGTTGACTTCGACGCGACGGTTCTGCGCACGGCCATTCACGTCGGCGTTGCTGGCAATCGGGTTATCCGGGCCGGCACCGCGTGCGCTCAGGTTGGCACCATTAACGCCTTGGGAGGTCAGGTAGTTGGCCACGCTCTGCGCACGGCGCTGGGACAGGTCCATATTCAGTTGGCGGCTACCGGTGCTGTCGGTGTAGCCAACGATCTGGATGGTGTTCTGGTTGAACTGCTTGAGAGAGTTGGCCAGGTTGTTCAGCGGCTGGTAGAAGCTGCTGGAGATCGCGTCCGAGTTGGTGGCGAAGGTAATGTTGCCCGGCATGATCAGCTTGATCTGGTCACCCTGGCGCTGCACCTCGACCCCGGTGTTCGCCATGCTTTCACGCAGCTTTTTCTCTTGCTGGTCAGCGTAGTAGCCATAGCCCGCCGCACCGGCACCCGCAACGACTGCGCCAATCAGCGCGCCCTTGCCACGGTTGTTATGGTCGATGGCCGCACCGGCCAATGCACCAGCCAGCGCACCGAGGCCGCCGTACTTGGCGGTTTTGCTCATGCCGCTTTCGGAACCATTGCTGGCCTGTCCCTGGCTGCCGTCATAAGGGTTAGGTGAGGCGCAGCCAGACAACAGGGCTACGGCGGTAGCGACAACAAGCAGACGACGCGGAGTGAACATGAAGGAAGCTCCTACTTTTGCATTCTGTGATGCAGAGGACATTGGCAATGGACCTGTGCCGAGTTTGGAACGCGACAAACGGCAAAAATTCCGTGGAGGGGTGCGTAAAGCATAGCTGTCTTTGGCTCGGGCCTGTGTCTGTGTGTCTGTACCGGCTTGTATCAGAGCCGACAACCCATCACGCACGCACGAAAGGATTCTCCCGCATCTCATCGCCCAGCAAAGTATCCGGCCCATGCCCAGTGACCACCGTCGCGCCCTCGTCCAGCGTATACAAGCGCTGCTTGATCGACCGCACGATCGTCGCCTGGTCGCCGCCCCATAAGTCCGTGCGCCCTACGCCGCGACGAAACAAGGTATCGCCGGCGATCAACAGCTTGGCGTCGGCGAACCAGAAACTCATCGAGCCCGGCGTATGCCCTGGGGTGTGCAAGGCTACGCCACAGCCGCAGGCCAGTTCTTCGTCATGCTCCAGCCAGCGATCCGGCGACGGTACCGGGACGTAGGGCACGCGAAACATCTGGCATTGCATTTCCAGGTTGTCCCATAGAAATTGATCATCTTTGTGCAGATGCAGCGTGGCGCCGGTCTTTTCTTTCAATTGGCCGGAGGCGAGGAAATGATCGAGGTGAGCATGGGTGTGGATAATGCTCACCACCTTCAGGCCCAGCGCATCAAGGCGCGCCAGGATCAACTCGTGATTGCCACCGGGGTCGACTACGATGGCTTTTTTAGTGATCGGGTCGCCAATGATGGTGCAGTTGCACTGCAATGGGCCGACGGGAAAGGTTTCGCGAATCAACAGTTGTTTTTCAATAGTCATGGGTGTCCTGCAAGCTCTCTGGCGCGTTCCAAGTGCAGTATGGTGTAGCTTGGCCCTGCTCTGGAAGGAGTCGATTACGCGGTCCATCCGCTGCTAAGCTACGCAAGCGCCATTGAAATCCCCTGCTGCAGTCAGTCGCATTTGGAGCAACACCCATGGCGAATCAACAGATCATCTGCGAACACTGCGACTGCGTGTACGAGAAAGTCACGCTCGCCAAACATCAAAAAGCCCTGTGTGTGCGTTGTGCTGGCGTGCTGCAGCGCTATAACGGCCTGTCGGTGCAGCAACGCCTCGCCTTGACGGTGACCGCCGCAGTGCTGTGGACCTTTGCCAACTTTTATCCGGTGATGAGCATCAGCCTGCAGGGCTTGAAAAACAGCGCGACGCTCTGGGATTCAGTCGTTGCATTGAGCCTGGGGCCGATCACGTTCATTGCCTTGGTCGCGGCGATTTCCATCATTATCGCGCCGGTGTTTCAGCTGCTGTTGCTGATCTGGGTGCTGAGTTTCGCCTTGGCCGGCAGGCGCTCGCCGGCGTTCAAGCTGTGCATGCGCTGGCTCGAAGCACTCCGACCCTGGAGCATGCTGGAGGTGTGCCTGCTGGGCGCGATGGTCGCGGTGTTCAAGCTGGCCGGCATGCTGGATGTGATCCCTGGCACCGGCCTGTTCGCCTTGGCCGCCCTGAGCCTGTTGCTGATCCGCATTGCCGGGCGCGATGTACGCGACCTGTGGGACACCGTATGAATTCACCGCCCACCGCCCGCGAGCTGAACCTGTGCCTGTGCCATACCTGCGGCCAGCCCTGCGACATGCGCCGTGAGCCCACCGAGTGCGATCGCTGTGGCGCCGCACTGCATCGGCGCAAGGTGCAGTCCCTGACCCGAACCTGGGCCTACATGCTCACCGCCCTCGCCTTTTATGTCCCGGCCAACTTACTGCCGGTGATGAACACCACCATGCTCGGCTCGGGCGCAGACAGCACCATCATGAGTGGCGTGCTGGAGTTCTGGCAGCATGGCGCCTGGGACATTGCGCTGATCATTTTCATCGCCAGCATTGCCGTGCCGGGTATCAAGTTCCTGTCGCTGGGGCTGCTGCTGGTCACCGTGCAGCGTAATAGCCAGTGGGCGCGCAAGGAGCGTTCAAAGCTGTTTCGGTTTATCGAACTGATCGGCTACTGGTCGATGCTCGATGTCATCGTGGTTGCCCTGGTGGCCGCGCTGGTGAAGTTTCAAGCCCTAGGCACGATCGAACCGCGCCTGGGCATTCTGTTTTTTGGCCTGGTGGTAGTGTTTACGATGCTGGCGGCCATGAGTTTTGATCCCCGGCTAATCTGGGAAAATCCACATAACGAGGAGACCTCGGATGAGCTCATCCAAGGCTGACACCCCTGCGGGGCAACCCGTGATCAAGACGCGTCGTTTCAGTGTCTCGCTGGTCTGGATCGTGCCGATTGTCGCCGTACTGGTGGGGATCTCGCTGGTGATTCACAGCGTCATGCAACAAGGGCCGACCATCGTCCTCAACTTCAAGACCGGCAGCGGGCTGGTTGCCAACAAAACCGAGGTCAAATACCGCAACGTGGTGATCGGCCAGGTAACCGCCGTGGCCCTGAGTGATGACCAGAAAAGCGTCAATGCCACCGTCGAGCTGGTCAAACAGGCCGAAAGTTTCACCCGCGAAGATTCAAAATTCTGGGTGGTGCGCCCGCGCATCGGCGCAGGCGGCGTGTCGGGCATCGACACGTTGTTGTCCGGCGACTACATCGGCGCAGACATTGGCCAGTCCGAGACTCGCGCCAAACACTTCACCGGCTTGGAAAACCCGCCGCCCATCACCTACGGCGAGCCGGGCAAGCGCTTCACCCTGCACACCCAGGCCTTGGGCTCCCTGGATATCGGCTCCCCCGTCTATTACCGCAAGATCCCGGTGGGCCAGGTAGTGGCCTATGAGCTGGACAACGAGGGCAAGGGCGTGAATGTCGAAATCTTTGTGCATGCGCCCAATGATGTGTACATCACTGAGAACACGCGTTTCTGGAATGCCAGCGGCGTCGACTTGAGCGTCGGTGCCAATGGCTTCGCGCTGAAAACCGAATCCTTGTCCTCCATGTTGATGGGCGGGATTGCCTTCCAGGCCCCGCCCTACAACCCCAATGACAAACCGGCCGAAGAAAGTCGCAGCTTTGACTTGTTCGAAGACCAGCAAAGCGCCCTCGCCCCGCCCAACGGCAAGGGGCAATACATGGTCCTGCGCTTCGATCAGGCCCTGCGTGGGTTGAAAGTCGACGCGCCGGTGGAGTTCCTCGGCGTCGAGTTCGGCAGGGTTGTATCGATCAACCTGGATTTCGATGCGAAGAAACGCACCTTCCCGGTCAATGTCGGCATCGTGATCTACCCGCAACTGCTCGGCGAGGCCCACACCAAGTTGCTCAAGGCCATGAACAATAACCCTGACGATGAGGCAGCCGGCGTACGCCTGATCGGCACCTTCATCGAAAACGGCCTGCGCGCCCAGGCCCGCAGCGGTAACTTGCTGACCGGCCAGCTGTACATCGCCCTGGACTTCTACCCCAAGGCCGAGAAAGTCGCGTTCGACCCGAACCAGCGCCCCGTGGGCATCCCCACGATCCCGGGCAACCTGGAACAACTGCAAGAGAAGTTCGAAGGCATCGTCAACAAGATCAGCCAACTGCCTGTCGAGCGCATTGCCGGCAACCTCGACGCCAGCCTGGTCGAACTGCGCAAGGGCCTGGCGCAATTCAACGCCAAGACGCTGCCGGGTGTGCAGACGACCTTGGCCGACGTGAGCAAGACCCTGCAATCGGCCAGTTCAACCTTGGCCGAAGACTCGCCGCAGCGTGAACAACTGACCCAGACCCTCGACGAGTTGGGGCGCATGTCGCGCTCCCTGCGCGAGCTTTCGGATTACCTGGGCCGGCATCCGGAGTCGCTGATTCGCGGCCGCCCCGATAACGCCGCACCGACGGACCTGCAAGGGCCACCCCGCAAATGACCATTGGAGCCGCCATGACATTGCCGTTGAAGATCACGTTGCTGAGCGCCCTGCTGCTGCTCGGTGCCTGCCGCAGTGAACCCATCGCCTTTCACACCCTGACCCCGGCGCACTTGAGCCCGAGTACGCGAGCAGAGGCCGGCGGTGTGCGCATTGAGAGCATCAGCGTGCCGCCTCAGGTAGACCGCGCGCAGATCGTTATCCGCCAGGGCGACAGCGGCCTGGCGATTCTTGAAACCCAGTGGTGGGCCGCCACCCTCGCCGATGAACTGAGGAGCGCCTTGGTGGATCAATTAGCCAACAGCAATGCCCGGCAAGCCGTGGCTTTGCGCGTAGACGTGCAGCGGTTTGACTCGGTACCGGGGCAGTACGCATTGCTCGATGTGCGCTGGCGCGTGAGGCAAGTCAATGGCGATCGCCCGGCCTTGACCTGCCGCACCACCTTGCAATCACCTGCCGGGCCGAGCATCGACGAGTTGGTGGTGGCGCATCAGAACAACCTCAAGCGTTTCGCGGCGCTGATCAATCAGACCGTCGACACCTCACTCAAAGGCTGCCCGACCACGCCATAAACCCAGGGCTCAGGCCAACAACCCCATGGCCTTGGCCCGCGCCACCGCCTGGGTACGACGCTCCACGCCGAGCTTGCTGTTGATATGGCTGGCGTGGGTCTTCACCGTGTGCAGGGAGATGAACAGCTGGTTGCTGATTTCCTGGTTTGAACAGCCTTGGGCAATCAGTTGCAGCACCGCCAGCTCTCGGGTGCTGAGGGTTTCCTGTTGAGGTGTGGCTTCAACTGCGCTGGCTTGGGGCAGCAACGCCAGCAAGCTCTGATTGAGCAGCCCATGGGAATCCTTGCCCAACTGATCGCGTATCCACTGCGGATAACCCTCCAACAACCGTTGAAACGGCTGCAACGCACCGCCCGAACCGGCTTCCAGGGCACGGGCGAATACCGGCCGGGCCTTGGCTTCCAGGCCATTATCCAGAAGTAACTGCACCTGCTGGACCAGCGCCATCAGGGCAATCATCTGGCGCCCACTGTCATGGGCCTGTTGGGCCAACGCTTCCAGGCGTTGCAGCGCGCTGTCGGGCTGATGGCGCGTGGCATCGAGCGCAGCTTGTTGCAGCTCGATATGTTGCGGCAGGTGCGGATGAAACTCGGGGGCCGCCGCGGCGTGCTCGCCGTTGTAGGTCTGCCCCAGGCGGGCCAGCCAGGCGTCGGCCAGGTCAGTGCGCCCCTGGGCCAGCCACAACTCGCATTTGATCAGGGTGATCATCGCCAGGTAATAGATCGGCGGCACATCCCAGATGTGCATCAAGCGCTCGGCCTCGGCCAGTTCGGCAAAAGCATTGGCAAACTCCCTACGCCGCCCTTCGAAGCTGGCGATGACGCAGTGCCCGATCAGCACGCTGATATCGCGGCAGGCACGGGCCTCGGCCAGGCCGGCGCGCAAACGCGCCAGGCCGGCCTCGGGCTGGTAACGCACCAGCAGCAGGTAGCCTTCGTACAGCGACAGGCGCGCGCGCACGGCATATAGGCGTTGGGAGGCGAGCCCATGCAAGCGCTCCAGGCCCTGACGGACTTCATCCAGGGAACGCAGGATCTCCCCCCGCGCCTGCAGTACCCGGGCCCGGTCGTAATGGGCCAAGGCTTCAAACAAGGGGTTACCGACGCGCTGCGCCAGTTCCAACGATTCGCGGTTCAGGCCACGGGCGCGCCACAGGTCGGCATCGACGATCGCCAGGTTGGACAGGGTCGAAAGGCACATCAGGCGCTGGCCGTAACGCTTTTGCGGCAGGCTTTCCAACGCCTCTTGGCAATAGCGCTGGGTCAGCTCACGGTCCCCACGCCCACGGGCAATAATCCCGCTCAGCGCCAACCACTGGGCCAACATGGATTTTTGCGCGGTGGCCGACGGGGCAGGCAGGAAGCGGCTGAGGTAACTGGACAGCTCCTGTGCCGCATCCAATTGGCACGCCAGCCCCAACGCCCAGCTATACAGCACGATCAAACGTGGCGTGCTGATCAGCAGGCTGTCGGGCAAATCCATCTTCCAACGCAACAGCATGCCCACATTCTGCTCTGCCAGCAGTTGCTCTTCGGACAGGTTCTGCACCAGGTTCGCCGCCACATCCAGATGCCCGGCCCGCAGCGCCTGCTCCACCGCCTCGTCGATCAAGCCCTGGGCGTTAAACCAGCGACAGGCGCGCAAGTGCAAACTGGCCGGCGGCAAGGTGGCGCTTTTCTCGCGGCGGGTGCGCAGCAGGTCGGAGAACAAGTGGTGGTAGCGGTACCAATGGCCTTGCTCGTCCAACGGCACCAGGAACACTTGATGAGCCTGCAAATAGCGCAGGATTTCTGCGCTGTCATGGGCCTCGCGGACGGCGTCGCATAGTTCGCTGCAAAAGCGCTCCTGCGGTGCGGTGTCGTACAGGAACGCTTGTACCTCCGCAGGCAGGCAGTCGATGACTTCTTCGAGCAGGTAATCGCGAATCAGACCCTCGCCACCGTGCAGGCTTTGCGGCAAGGCGCTCTCACTGCCGGCTTCGGAGGCCGCCAACAGCCAGAAGCGCAGGCCGGCGACCCAGCCCTCGCTACGGCGGATCAGGTTTTCCAACGCCTCGCCGCGCAATGCATCGCCGTGTCCATCCAGCACCGCCAGGGACTCGTCATGGGTCAGGCGCAGGTCTTGCTCATGCAGTTCCAACAGGTGCCGCGACAGGCGCAGGCGTGCCAGGTGCCAGTCCGGACGCTGCCGGCTGGTGACCAGCACCACTAGGCCATCAGGCAAATGATTGAGAAAAAACTGCAGGCAGCGATCCAGCACCGGGCCTTGGGCCAGGTGATAGTCATCCAGCACCAGCAATAACGGCGAACGTGCAGACAGGTGCACTGCCAGTTCGTCGAGCAGGCCATCGAGCCATTCTTCGAAGGCAAAGGGTTGGTGACGCTGGCGCATTTTCAGCAACCCCAGGGATTGGGCGCCGAGTTGCGGGAAATACTGTTGCAAGCCGTCGAGCAGCCGCTCCAGGAAACGGCCGGGGTCGCTGTCCCGAGGGCTCAGGCCCAACCACAGGCTTTGCCACTGGGCAGGCAAGCCCTGGCAGAACTCCACCGCCAACGAACTCTTGCCAAACCCCGCGGGCGCGCTGACCAGCAACAGTCGCCCATCAAGGCCCGCATTCAGCCGTTCGCACAGGCGCGGGCGCAGCACGTAGCCGTCAGGCAGCGGGGGCCGGTAGAAGCGGCCTTCCAGGGTCGGCATCACCACACTGGCAGGCCCATGGGTTCGGGACAGATCAGTCATCGCCGGGCTCTTGTAGAAGGCTGTTGTCGGCATTGCAGATGTCCGCAGACTAGCGGTAAAAGCGGCGGGATTGTAGATCTTTGCAACAAATGGCTGAAAAAGAACTGCGACAAGAAATATCCCGTCCAGCCTCCTGGAAAGAAGTAGGAGCGAGCTTGCTCGCGAAGCGCTCAAAAACAACGCGCCCATCCAGGAATGATCGTTCCCACGCTCTGCGTAGGAATACAGACTTCGACGCTGCGCGTCGACTTTTGAGGCGTGACGCAGAGCGTCACGGGAAGCGCTCCCACGCAGAGCGTGGGAGCGATCAGTTAGCGAACGCCGTCCTGGCGCAGGGCCGCTGGGGTGAAGTCGCTGGTGCTGGCGGTGAAGCCGAAGTCATAGGCCTGCTTCTCTTCGTTCTTCATGCCCAGGGCCAGGTAGCGGCCGGACTGCAGGTCGTAGAGGGTTTCCAAGGCGTACCACGGCACTTGCTTGTCGTAGTAGTTCTCGGCATGGGCTTCGGCAACGCGCCACAGTTGGCCGCGACCGTCGTAGTGGTCGATCACCGCTGCTTGCCAGGTGTCTTCGTCGATGTAGAAGTCACGCTTGGCGTAGATGTGGCGCTGGCCTTCCTTCAAGGTGGCGACCACGTGCCAGACCCGGCGCAGCTCGTAGCGAGCCAGGTCCTGGTTGATGTGGCCAGCCTTGATGATGTCGGCGTACTTGAGCTTGGGATCGTCGACCTTGTAGCTGTTGGAGGCGATGTACATCTCTTTCTTGCCTTCCAGCTTCCAGTCGTAGCGGTCCGGCGCACCGTTGTACATGTCGAGGTTATCGGAGGTGCGCAGGCCATCGGCGGCAGTACCCGGCCCGTCATAGGACACTTGCGGCGCCCGACGCACACGGCGCTGCCCGGCGTTGTAGACCCAGGCCGAACGCGGCTCTTTGACCTGGTCCAGGGTTTCGTGCACCAGCAGTACACCACCGGCCAGGCGCGCTGGCGCAGTCACTTGCTGCTTGAAGTAGAACAGCACGTTGCCTGGGTTTTTCGGATCGAAGTCCTTCATCTTGTCGCGGAACACGAACTGGTCGCGGAAGTACACCAGGCTATAGGAACCGTTGGTTTGCGGGGTGGCCTGGGTAACCAGGCGGGTCACGCTGCCGCCGCGGTAACGGGTGATGTGGTTCCAGATAACCTCGACGCCGCTCTTGGGAATCGGGAACGGGACGGCGGTTTCGAAGTTTTCCAGGCCGTTGCCGCCGGACACCAGGTTGGTGGTGGTGGCGTTTTTCTTGATCGAGGCAAACACCTCGGCCGGCACGGTGGCGCCGCGATGGGTCGGGTACACCGGCATCTTGAAGCTGTCCGGGTAACGCTTGAACATTGCGTATTGCCCGGGGGCCAGCTTGTCTTTGTACTGCTCGACGTTCTGCGCAGTGATGGTGAACTGCGGTTGCTCGCTGGCATACGGGTTGGCGAGGAAACCACGGGCGTCCACCGCGCCGGCATTGGTCGGCAATGGCGACCATTTAGGAATGGTGCCGGCCGCGTTACCCGCCATCTCGGCGCCCATCGGGGTCAGCGTCGTGCCGAGCTTGGCGGCTTCATCTGCCGAGACTGCCGCCATGACGTTACTCGCCAGGATCGACAGCCCAAGCACACCCACGTGCAACAGACTTTTTGTTATTTTCATGCTCTGGTCTTCCTGAATACATGCCACTTGGAAAGAGTGTGCTTAGAAGTTGGCGCCGAAGCTCAAGGCGACAAAGTCGCGGTCATCCACGGTGCTGAACTTGCCACCAAAGAAGTTGGTGTACGCCAGGCTCGCGGTGTAGGTGTTCTGGTATTCGGCATCCAGGCCCAGGCTGACCGCCTTGCGACCTTCTTCAAAGTTGCCGCCAGGGCCTGGCGAGTAACCCTTGACGTCATGGGACCAGGCCACGTTGGGCTTGAGGTTCACGCCTGCGAACACGTCCGGGTATTCCCAGATGGCACGGGCGCGGTAGCCCCATGACGTTGCGGTGGTATAGCCGTCGTTATTGCAATTGGTGTTCAGGCCAGCAGCGTTGGGCAAGCCGGCGCCGTTGGCGGTGGAGTTGTTGAGGGCGTTGCAGAACCCACCTGGCAGCGTGCCTGGGCCGAACACCGGATCGCGGCCGTAACGAGCCTGGGATTTGCTTTCCAGGCCACCCACGTGGGTCACGCCGATTTCACCGACGGTGGTGAGGCGGCTGGCGCCCATGACCTGGTCGAAGAAGTGCGTGAAAGTGGTCTGGAACTGGGTGACTTCCTTGCGGTTGTAGCCGTGCAGGTCCTGGCCTGGCGTGCCCTTGAGCACGGACGCATTGCCAAAGCCGGGGATCGGCGTGACGCCGGCGAACAGAATGTCAGTGGTGCTCAACTGCACCGGCGCATTCGGACGGTAGCTCAACTCACCGCTCCAGGCGGTGCCGGTAGGCAAGGTGGTGGAGAAGCTCAGGCCGTAGAGGCGAATATCTTCCGGGTACTCGACGAAGTAGTTCGAGCTACCCGCCACGATCAACGGCCGCAAGGCCCCCAGTGGCCCCAGCGGACGCGTGTAGGCCGCCGATGGCGCGCCCTGCGCACTGAAGATCGGCGCACGGCTGTGGTAGTTCATGAAGTAGGCGCCGAATTCGGTATCCAGCGGTTCGAAGTTGTAGCGCATAGCGACGCCGAACTGGCCGCTGTCGCGTGCATCACGGTCCGGACCACGACGCACCAGTACGCCTTCGCTGTTCACGTCCACACCCAAGGCACCCAGAGTCGGCAGGGCGGCAGCAGGAATGGTGGAACGCTTGTTCAGTACCCGCAGGTTGTTGCTGCAACCATCGGAGATCACGTCCGGCTGCGAGAAGAACGTGCCGCAGTTATCGGTCACGGTCTGGTCCCACTCCAGTTGGTAAAACGCCTCGGCCGACAGGTTGTCGGTGAGCGACTGGGACACGTAGAACATGTTCACCGGGATCAAGCCTTCCTTGATCTCGGCCCCCGGACGACGAAACGCCGACACGTCGATCGGGTTGATGGAGTTGATGCCGCCGCCGATGAAGGTACTTTCGCCCCAGCTCACGACCTGCTTACCAAAACGCACGGAACCCGGCGCATCGGCAATCGAGTAGTTGTGGTAGACGAATGCATCGAGAATCTGCCCGCCCGAAGACTTGGCGCCTTCCTTGCGGTTGTTGTCGCTGATGTCCTTGAACGGACGGCTTTCGTCCTTGAGTTCGAAGTCGTACCAGTACTTGCCCCGCACAAACACACCGGTGTCGCCGTACTTCAGTTCCAGGTCGTGGATGCCCTTGAAGATCTTCGAGAACGTTTCGCCGCGCTTGAAGTTCAAGTGCCCGTCATCGGAGGTCTGGGACAGGCCCTTGCCGCCGTTGTTGGCACCGATCAGGTCACGATTGGGCTTGGCCGTGGACCAGCTCGCCCCCACGGAAAGCGACGAGTCAAAGCTCCCTTCGATTTCACCAATGTTGAAACTGACGCCGAATGCCGGCCCGGCGAGCGTAGAAGCGAGGCTGACGGCCAGGGGCAGTCTTGCCCGGCGCCAGAACTGGTTTACTGAGGTCATCGACGCTACTCCATGTGCATATTTTATTGTTATGGCAGTGAGCCCTTTCTTCAGATGTAACGGCCGGGATACAACGATTCCAATGCCGCATCGCCACCGAGCCTCCATGGCTCGAAGCGCAACATCCGCGAAAAACTCTGAAAGGGACTATAGCCAGAGGGGGGTAGTGCTTGATCCCTCTAAAGTGTGATTTGCATCACCAACCTGTCTGCCACAACCCTTTCGCCACGCCGACGAAGGTCGACGCGGGAAGGATGGCTGAAATTCGGCAAATCACAAGTAAAGGCTTGATATAGAGCATTGCCACGCCCGAACGGGCGCGGCGAGAGGGTTTAGAGCGTGGACAGGAACGTGCTGTTGTTGGCCTGCCATTCGATGATGTCGACACGGATACGTTTCTTGTCGAGCTTGCCGACACTGGTCTTGGGAATTTCAGTAACAACGGCGATCTGGCTCGGGATCGCCCACTTGCTCAAATGGCCCAGCTCGACAAAAGGCTTGAGGTGTTCCTTGAGCTCTCGCGCATCGATCACATGCCCTTCACGCACCACCAACAAGGCGAAGGGGCGCTCGCCCCATTGCGGATCGGCAATGCCTACCACCGCCACTTCCCGTACGGCGGGGTGACGGCTGACCAGGTCTTCGAGGGCCAGGGAGGAGATCCATTCGCCGCCGGTCTTGATCACATCCTTGATGCGGTCACGGATATCAATCACGCCAAAAGCATCCAGCGTAGCCACATCACCGGTGTGCAACCAGCCACCGGACCATAGCTCGGCGCCCTTGTGCGGCTCGTTGTAGTAACCCTCGGTCAGCCACGGCGCGCGCAGCACCAGTTCGCCCTGGGTTTCGCCATCGGCGGGCAGGAAACGACCGTCGGTGTCCATGATTGCCGCTTCGACCAACGGCCCCGGCACACCGGCCTTGATGCGGTAGGTGGTGCGCTCATCTTCGCTGCCAGCCATCAACTCATCATTGAGGTGAGCGCAGGATACCAGCGGCCCGGTCTCGGACATGCCGTACGCGGCGGTTAGTTGAATGCCTCGGGCCTTGGCGGCTTCGTACAGCGAACGGTTCAGGGCGCTGCCGCCGATGACGATTTTCCAACCGCCGAAATCCACGTTCTGCGCAGCCTTGGCGTTGAGCACCATTTGCAGGATGGTCGGCACACAGTGGGAGAACGTCACCTTCTCCTTGCGCCACAGTTCCACCAGGTATTCCGGGTCGTAGCGGCCGGGGTACACCTGTTTGAGCCCGAGCATGGTCGCCACATACGGCAAGCCCCAGGCGTGTACGTGGAACATCGGCGTGATCGGCATGTACACGTCGTTGGTGCCCAGCAGCCGCACGCTGTCGACGCTGCCCATGATGGTCGCTACGCCAATGGTGTGCAGCACCAGTTGCCGATGGGTGAAGTACACGCCCTTGGGGTTGCCGGTGGTGCCGGTGGTGTAGAAGGTGGTGGCGACCGAGTTTTCGTCGAAGTCCTTGAAGTCATAGGTGGGGCTGGCGGCGGCCAGCAGGGTTTCGTACTCACCTACCAGGTTGGGCAGCTCGGCGGTGTGGGTGTCACCATCGGTAATCAATAAGGTCTTGTCGACGGTAGTGAGCTGCCCGGCAATCGCCTGGTAGAGCCCCACGAACTCACTGTTGACCAGCACAAAGCGGTCTTCGGCGTGGTTCATGGTGTACAGAATCTGTTCTGGCGACAGGCGCACGTTGATAGTGTGAATCACCGCGCCGATCATCGGGATGGCGAACATACACTCCAGGTAACGGTGGCTGTCCCAGTCCATCACCGCCACCGTGTCACCGGCCTTGACCCCGGCTTCGGTCAACACATTGGCCAGGCGAGCGACGCGCTCGATCAGCGTCGGGTAGCTGTAGCGCAGCTTGTCGCGATAGATAATTTCCCGGGTTTTCTCGTAGCGAGTCCCGGACATCAACAGGCGTTTGATCAACAGCGGGTATTGGTACGCACCTTCGGCGGGCGGGATAACACGGGTCTGCAACATAAGAATCCCTTTAATGACTGCACGGTCTTGGCTTGAAGACCTGCACTGTAGAGCGCTTATGTTTCAGCCAAATCAGCCAAAGGAATGATTTGCAGGGGCCAGTAAATGCTAGCGTTACGCCATTACCGAGGACCTAATGAAACCCAATGTGGGAGCGGGCTTGCTCGCGAATGCGGAGTGTCAGCCGGTATATCTTTGACTGAAGCATCGCATTCGCGAGCAAGCCCGCTCCCACATCTGGATTATGCTCACTTGAGAAAAATGATTATTTCATGCTGGTAAAGGCCAGTTTCACCCCGATGGCAATCAACACCGCGCCCATGGTCCGATCAAACCAATGACCCATCTTTGCAAACCCGGCGCGCACGCGCTGCTGGCTGAACAACATGGCCACCAGGCAAAACCACAACGCAGTCGCCACCGCCAGGTACACCCCATAACCGGCCTGCACTGCCAGCGGCGTGTGCGGGTTGATCACTACGGTGAACAGCGACAGAAAGAACAGCGTGGCCTTGGGGTTCAAGCCATTGGTCACAAAACCTGCGGTAAACGCGCCGCGTGGGGTGCGCTCGCCCGCTTCACGGTGCAACTCGCCCTCGGCCGCAGGCTTGGCCGGCTGGGCGCGCAGGGCCTTGAAGCCAATGTAAAGCAGGTACGCGGCTGCGGCCCACTTCAACGCATTGAACAACACAATGGACTGGGACACGATCAAACCGATACCCAGCAACGAGTAACCCACATGCAGGAAAATCGCCGAACCGACGCCCAAGGCCGTCCATGTGCCAGCACGGCGGCCGTGGGTCACGCTTTCACGCACCACCACGGCGAAATCCGGGCCGGGGCTCGCCACTGCCAACAAGTGAATCAAGGCTACGGTCAAAAACTCGGCGACGTACATGCTCACTCCATTAAGTAACTGATTATTTCATCTGATAGGCTCGGCAGATTACGCCTTCGAACCTCGTCGCAAAAGGTACAGTTGATCATGAACAATCGCCGCGCCGTCTTCCTCGACCACCCTTCCCTGGACTTGGGCGACCTCGACCTCAGCGGTTTGCATGGCTGCTTCAGCCAGCTGCAGTTGTTTGAACAGACCACGCCCGAGAATGTGCTGGAGCGCTTGCAGGGCGCCCAAGTCGCCATCAGCAACAAAATCCCGCTCACAGCCCAAACCCTGGCGGCCTGCCCCGAGCTCAAGCTGATCCTGGTGTCGGCCACCGGCACCAACAATATCGACCTTGAAGCGGCCCGCGCCCAGGGGATTACCGTGAGCAACTGCCAGGGTTACGGCACGCCGTCGGTGGCGCAACATACGATCATGCTGTTGCTCAACCTCGCCACGCGCTTGAAGGATTACCAACAGGATGTGGCCGCTGGCAAATGGCAGCATGCCAAACAGTTTTGCCTGCTGGACCATCCGATCGTCGAACTGGAAGGCAAAACCCTCGGCCTGCTCGGCCATGGTGAATTGGGCAGTGCCGTGGCACGCCTGGCCGAAGCGTTCGGCATGCGCGTGATGCTCGGCGCGATACCTGGGCGCCCTGCCCGCGCCGACCGTGTGCCGCTGGACGAATTGCTGACCCAGGTCGATGCGCTGACCCTGCATTGCCCACTCAATGAACATACCCGCGACTTTATCGGCGCCCGTGAACTGGCCTTGCTCAAGCCCGGCGCATTTGTGGTCAATACTGCGCGCGGTGGTTTGATCAATGAACAGGCCCTGGCCGACGCGCTGCGAAGTGGTCACCTTGGCGGCGCAGCGACTGACGTGCTGAGTGTCGAGCCGCCAGTCAATGACAACCCGCTGCTGGCTGGAGACATTCCACGCTTGATCGTCACGCCCCACAACGCCTGGGGCAGTCGCGAAGCACGGCAGCGCATCGTCGGCCAGCTCACGGAAAACGCCCAGGGCTTTTTCAACGGCGCCCCACTGCGCGTCGTCAGTTGATAAACTGCGCCCCTTTTCAAGGAGCAGACTATGGATCCGCGCAGTGAAGTACTGCTTCGACAGGCCGAACTTTTTCAAGGCAACCTGCTGCTCGTAGGTTTGCCTGCCGACGATTTGCTTGGGCGCCTGCCCAATGCCCACGGCTGGTGCTGGCATGCCGGTGACCAGGCGGCGCTCGATGCGCGCTTCGCCGAACGCAGCCAGTTTGGCGTGACAGTGCCCGAGCGCGCCTTTGATGCGGCGGTGATTTTCCTGCCCAAGTCCAAAGACCTCACCGACTACCTGCTCAACGCCGTGGCCGCGCGCCTGCCTGGCGCCGAGCTGTTTCTGGTGGGCGAGAAAAAGGGGGGTATCGAAAGTGCCGCCAAGCAGATGGTTCCGTTCGGCAAACCGCGCAAGCTCGATAGCGCACGGCATTGCCAACTATGGCAGGTCACTGTCGCTAACGCGCCGCAAGCCGTGGAGCTTGAGAGCCTGGCGCAGGTCTTCGACGTACCCCTGGCCGAAGGTCCGCTGAAGGTGGTGAGCTTGCCAGGGGTGTTCAGCCATGGTCGCCTGGACCGCGGCACCGAGTTGTTGCTGGAGCACTTGGACAAGCTGCCCAGCGGCAACCTGCTCGATTTCGGTTGCGGCGCTGGCGTACTGGGGGCTGCGGTCAAACGCCGCTACCCGCACAACACCGTGACGATGCTGGATGTGGATGCCTTCGCCGCTGCCAGCAGTCGCCTGACGCTGGCAGCGAACGGCCTGGAAGCCGACGTGTTGACCGGCGACGGAATCGACGCGGCGCCCATGGGTTTAAACGCGATTTTGAGCAACCCACCGTTCCATGTCGGCGTGCACACCGATTATTTCGCCACGGAGAACCTGCTGCGAAAAGCAGCGAAACACCTGGCAAAAGGTGGCGAACTTCGCCTGGTTGCCAATAGCTTCCTGAAGTACCAGCCACTGATCGAAGAGCATTTGGGCATCTGCGCAATCAAGGCCGAAGGCAATGGTTTTCGCATTTACCGCGCCAAGCGCCCCTGACGGACGTTTGAAAAAGAACGCTTGCCGAATGGGTTTTGCCTAGGCAGAATCCGCAGCGTCCTAGGGGAGTAGTCTCCCACGAGCCATGCTCGTCCGGCATACGTCAACATACTTGGTCAGCAGACCATGGCGTATGCGACCCAGGAGTCCGCACAGACGGACCGGGGTTTGACAAGACCTATGACACGCACACCTTACCCGGGGCGGGAAGGCTGTACGTGTCATAGCCGTGTCGACCCGCCCCTGGAAACTACCTGATGCTGGATTCACTACTCGTTCCTACCGCAATCGTTGCCTTGGCCGAAATCGGCGACAAGACGCAACTGCTCGCACTCATCCTTGCTGCTCGCTTTCGCAAGCCCTGGCCAATCATCGCCGGCATCGTCGCCGCGACCCTGGCCAACCATGCGGCGGCCGGTGCCGTGGGCGCCTGGTTCGGGAGTTTCTTCTCGGATGCGGTGCTGCACTGGATCCTCGCTGCAAGCTTCTGCGCCACGGCGCTGTGGACCCTGGTGCCGGACAAACTCGATGATGACGAAGCCAGTACCACCCGTAAGTTCGGGCCCTTCCTGACCACCTTGATTGCGTTCTTCCTCGCCGAAATCGGTGACAAGACCCAGATCGCCACGGTGATGCTGGCGGCGCAATACCCGGAACTGTGGCTGGTGATTATCGGTACCACCCTGGGCATGTTGATTGCCAACGTGCCGGTGGTGCTGGCGGGGAATTTTGCCGCGGAGAAACTGCCGCTGACCTTGATTCGTCGCTTGGCGGCTACGGCGTTCTTCGTGCTGGCGATTATTGCGGTGTACAAGGCCATGCAAAGCAGCGGCTGGATCTAAGGCAAACACGGAAGATGGTTTGCCCTGATGCTTGTAGGAGCGAGCTTGCTCGCGAAAAACTCACCGGCGCCGCGTTTATTCAGGCAACACGCGTTATCGTTGACGTTTTTCGCGAGCAAGCTCGCTCCTACACGGCGTCGATCAGGACTTCTTGGCCTGCTGGTAGAGCGGCATCACCTTCGGAATCGCCGCCTGCAAGGATGCGATGCGGCTGTCCGAAGCCGGGTGCGTGCTCATGAATTCCGGCGGTGCGCCTTCCGAAGCCTTGGCCATCTTGTTCCACAACGTGATGGCCGCGTTCGGGTTGTAGCCAGCGCGGGCCGCCAGCTCCAGGCCGATCAGGTCGGCTTCGTTTTCGTTGCTGCGGCTGTTGGGCAAGGTCATGCCGTAGTTGGCCACGGTATCGGCCAGTGCCAGGCTGTCCTGGCCGAGACCGAATATTGCCCCGGCGCCCTGCTTGGCCATCTGGATACCGTAGGCCTTGGACATGGCTTCGCGGCCGTGTTCACGCAGGGCGTGGGCGATTTCATGACCCATCACGGCAGCCAGCTCGTCATCGGTGAGCTTGAGGTTGTCGATCAAGCCGCTGTACACCAGGATCTTGCCGCCTGGCCCGCAGTTGGCGTTCATCTCATCGCTTTTGATCAGGTTCACGTCCCAGTTCCACTGGGCCGCATCCGCGCGGAAAGTCGGAGCCTGGGCGATCAGGCGCTTGGCAATGGCCTGCACGCGCTTGGCGTTGGCGCTGGTCTTGTCCAGCACCCCTTTGCTGCTGGCTTCACCCAGGGTCTGCTGATAAGACTGGGCATACATCTGGTCGACTTCCTGGCTCGACAGCATGCTGAACATGTACTGCTTGCGCTCTACCCCAACGGCGCCGCCGCTGGTGGTATTGACCGACTGGCAACCCGCCAGCAGCATTGCTGCAACCAAACCACTTACCACCAATGACTTCTTCATGAACACGCTCCCTGAAAACATGGCGCGTATCGTAGGCGGTCATTTGTATCTGCGCCAGATACCCTGGACGTTTAACCGCTGAATTTAAGATACATCCGAACGCGGCCCGACGGGCAAAGCTCATGCTGGGGTCAGGCATTCCGGCCCATTGAGCTTCGGATCGTTGACCATATTGGCCAGCACCCGCTCGCGCAGCACGGCAGGCTCAGCCGCCAGCAGGCCCTGTAGCACCTGCAGCGGAGTCTCGGGATCGAGCCAGGCGGCCTGCCCTGCCGCGTCCAGGATCAATGGCCGCCGCTGACTTTGCGCCGCTTGGGTAACCACCGCCGTGCTCAGCCACACCTGCTCCTGCACCGGATACGCTTCCCACACTGCGGCAAAGAACAACGTGGAGCCCTCCCCCGGCGTGAGCCAGTACGGGCGCTTGCGCTGGGTGCCGCGCCACTCATAAAAGCCATTGGCGGGCAGCAGGCAACGGCGCAAGCGGAAGGCTTCACGAAACATCGGTTGTTCGGCCAGGGTTTCTGCGCGAGCGTGGGCCGGGGTGCGCGACAGGTCTGTCAGCCAGGGCGGTGTGAGGCCCCAACGGGCACGCGCCAGGGTGAGTTGGCCCTCGCTCAGGCGCTGGATCAGCACCGAATCATTCGGGGAGATGTTCCACTGGGCCTGCTGGTCGGCGGGGAAGCCGGGCAAGGCAGTAAAGGCAGGGTTCCAGCGAAACAGGGCATAACGTCCACACATGGGGCAACACGACTCTTGGGTAAACCGACCGACAGCCTAACAGACCAACACGTCAGGGAAGCTGTCGGGTTCGTCGCCGG
>NZ_BCBO01000069.1:0-98743 GCF_001320835.1 Pseudomonas sp. NBRC 111138
GATATAGGCGGTGATCAGTTCGCGGGCGCAGGCGGCCTGGTCGTTGTCGACCTCCAGCCCCAGCAAGCCGAATATCGGCAACTCGCCCGTGCCGCCGAGCAAATGGCGCCCCACCAGGTGCGCCTCGATACCTTCACTGGCAAGCATCTGCTGCAACAACTCGCCCTCCATCAGATTTTCCGGTTCGTAGATTCGCTGCATGGGCGTACCTTTTTATTCGTTCTCGCTGCGCATTATTCATTTTCGCTGCGGGTTTCAAGCATCCACTCTTCACCATCAACTTGCAGGTCGAACGTGATCGGCCGGCAACACACTTGGCAGTCTTCTATATAGGTCTGGTCCCCGCCAGACAAATCCACCGTCGTCTCGACCGCTTCGCCACAATAAGGACAATCGTACAGCGCAGTTTCGAGCATCGCAGTCTCCTAGGTGACTTGTGCGTATAATCGCCGGTCTATTTACAGGGCTATTCTTGGCCGGCCCCTTATTCGGACCGCACCCTGACATTTCCTTTTACTTACCCTAGCCGTTTCTAACAAGAGAGCATGATGGGCGAATTCGATACCATCCGACCTTACAACGACAGCGAAGTCCCGGCAGTGCTGGCGCGCCTGTTCAGTGACAAGGCCTTTCTGGACATCCTGACCCACTTCCGCTTCCCGCGCTTTGCAGGCGCCCTGGGCTGGCTGCTCAAGCCAATGATTGCGCGCAAACTGCGCCGAGAGTTCGCTGGCGTCACCACCGTGGCCACGCTGCAGGACAAGGTCGAGTACTACGTTGACCACACCATTGACCGGGCGACCGACGGCGTGACCTATACCGGCGTCGAGCAACTGAAATCCGGCACTGCCTATCTGTTCCTGGCTAACCACCGCGACATCGTGATGGACCCGGCCTTCGTCAACTACGCCGTGTACCACGCCGGCCTGCCGACGCCGCGCATCGCCATCGGCGACAACCTGCTGCAAAAGCCGTTTGTCAGCGACCTGATGCGCCTGAACAAGAGCTTCATCGTGCACCGTTCGATTACCGGGCGAAAGGAGAAGATGGCGGCCTACAACCTGCTGTCGGCCTACATCAACCATTCGATCCGCAACGACTGCCAGTCGATCTGGATTGCCCAGGCTGAAGGCCGGGCTAAGGATGGTGATGACCGTACCGAATCGGCGATCCTCAAGATGTTCCACGTCAGCCGCAAGGACGAGCCATTTGCCGAGGTCATCCAGTCGTTGAACCTGACGCCTGTGTCCATCAGCTACGAGTACGACCCCTGCGATGCCGCCAAGGCCCGCGAGCTGTATATCCGCGCCACCACCGGCACCTACACCAAGGCACCGGGAGAGGATGATGTGAGCATTGCCTTGGGCATTACCGGCTATAAAGGCCGAGTGCACGTGAACTTTGCGCCGCCGATCACCGAGCGTTTCGAAGACACCAAGCTGCTGGCCGCGGAAATGGACCGGCAGATCCTCGGTGGCTATCGCTTGTTTCCGGTGCACTACCTGGCGTACGCGCAGTGGAGTGATGCCGACCCGCAATTGCAGGTGCCCAAGGCGGCGGACGTGTTCCCGGCCGATGAGCTGGCCAAGGCGAAGGCGGAATGGGAGCGGCGCTTGAACGAGTGCCCGGCGGAGCACCGGCCTTATCTGGTGGTGCAGTATGCGACGCCGGTACGCAACCAATACCGAGTCAAGGCTGGGATCCCCCTGTAATAGTGAGCCCACAGGGGATATGTGGCAGGCGCTGACTCTGCGGGCAGTACATGGCCAGTGTGGGAGCTGGCTTGCCTGCGATAGCGTTGGTTCAGTTAAAGATTCAGTGGCTGATACACCGCCTTCGCGGGCAAGCCCGCTCCCACATTTGGTTTCGCAGTGGAATTATAAGCGGGTGCTGAGCCAGGAGATGGCCAGGGCCAAGCCAAGGCAGGCGAACCCGACGCGGTACGCCAGGCGATGCGCCCGTTCGGTGCGTGTATCCAGAAACAGCATCGGTTGGTCGATAGCGCGCTCTTCGCTGCGCAGGGCCAGGTCAGCTATCGCACGCTGTGCATGCAGACGGGTGATGAACAACACCCAGGCGCCCGAGCAGGCAACCAACAGGGCAACAATATTAATGAGCAGTGCGGGCAGCGCCATCGCAAACCTCGGTAAATCAGTCTTCGGGTATCAGTCCAGGTACACACCTGAACGACAGTCGCCTCCTGCGCATTTAATGCTCCTTCCCCATTGACGGCTAATGTATCCAGTAATTTACGCCGTCACCTGAACGTCACCTTAACAAGCCACTCTGTTGCCCTTCGACGCTTGAGGAGCTTGTCATGTTGCATGCGCAAAACCAGGATCGGCTGTATTTGATCGCCCAGAGCGAGGAACAGGAGGCGCTGATCGGCAGTCTCGCGTTCAACGTTCAGGACCGCCATTGGCTGGTGTATTGCGCCCTCGGCGGGCACCAGCATGCCGATCTGCCGGAGCTGGATCTGCTCACCGGTGTGAGCATGCTGGACTTTTATGTCGATACGGCCGCATGACAAAAACCACGGGCACAAAAAAACCGGGCTCAGCGATGAGCCCGGTTTTTTGTGAGCGGCTTATTGCGCGCTGAGCAGTTGACCGATGCTTGGGTCCTTGAACAGGCGGGTCAAGGCATCACTGAGCACGTCGCTGACCAGCTTGGTGTTGGTTTCCTGGTTGGGCGACATGCCGAACCGCTGGTTGAGCGAGGCTGCGTAGCGGCCACTGTAGCGGCGGGTACCGGCACTGACGTCAGACTTGAAGGTAGCGCCGATGGAAGCCTCGGTCACATACAGGCCGTCTTTGGGCGACTGGTATTTCAGCTCGGCCAGGGTCACGGTCAGTTGCGGCACGCCTGGCGAGTTGGTCGGCGTAAAGCCCAGCAAACGCACAGCGGCTTCAGCCTGGGCCTGCAACTTGGGCAGCACATCCTGGCCGTTCACCGAAATCAGTGCGGTCTCAGGATACAGGCCGCCACGCGAACCCAGGGTTGGCGACGGGCGACCGTCAACCACGCGTACCGAAACCGGCTGGCCGTGGCCTACCGCCGCCAACTGCGCGGTGACTTTAGGTTGCGGGCTGAGTTGTTGCGGGCTGTTGGCGCAGCCGACAAGGGTCAAACTGGTCACAGTGATCAAACCGAACAACAGGCGTTGCAACATACGCATTTCTCCAGGACTAGGTGCAGACAGGACGCCAGTATAACGGTGCACGCGCACCACTCACCAGCGATCCTGAACGGCGGCTGAAGCCCCTGCGCAAATTACAAATTCGCATAAATTCGTCACCCCAGTGTCATGCCACACTGGCAACCTTCAAGCATGTAACACACCAGGTACACAGCCATGCGCCTTCTCAAGACCCTGTTCATGTCCCACGCTCGTCATCGCCACTTTGCCCTGCTTGATGCCCACGGACATTGCCTGGCCTTCAAGCAGTGCAGCCTGCCGCCCGTCGGTGAAGGCTGGGTGGAAGTGACCGAGACTCACCTGGGCTGGATGCACCGCCCACTGCCGGCCAGCGCCCGGGTCAGCCCAAAGGTTTTTCGCCCACGACACCGGCAAGCGTTGGCCTCCTGACCAGCCCCCTAATAAAAGTCATAAAACACGCCCATTTCACTGACGTTCTTCGCTACAATCTCCCCCCGATTATAAGGACGTCTCCTGATCGGGCCTCGCAGCATCGTTAATGCCCAGGCATTAGCCCCAAAATCGCCCACAGAGAGCCGCCCACACAGATCGAGTGAAGCTGGCGTGCTTGCTGTTTCCTTTGCAAACCACCCCGTCTTTTATCGAATCTGCCAGAGCTGCCATTGCGCTCGGCCACTTGAGTTGTTTGCCCGTTTTGCCGCGTGTCGGCAGAGGTTTACGGGCCAGGTGCCAGGCTGGGGCAGCCCTTTTTTGAGGTTCACGTCTTCAAAAGAGCGTGAAAAAACGGGTTTTCACAACTTCACAAGAGTGTGGCGAGCAAATGAATAGTTTGGCGTTTGTACAAGCACCATCAGCGTCTGGGTCAGCCCAATTACACAGGATCGAGCCTTCCTCAAAAACCGGAGCTTGAGCCTGTCCGCTACGGATTGGTTGCACGAATCGCACGCTTTGACCATAAGTCGAATTGCCACAGGCGCCCATGAATGCGTTCATAGGCAGATTAGCCCGGCAGGAAGCGTGTGCTGAAGTTGCAAAGAATTGCGAATCGGACATGGCGATCCTGGCCATGGGTAACCTGGGGCAACACGTGAACCGCCCCATCACTCCTGGCAGCCATGCCGTCAATTTGGTGCTGCAGATTTTGGAGACGCGTTAAATGGCGCATAACGAAGCAGTCGACGTAGTACTGGTAGGGGCCGGCATCATGAGTGCCACCCTGGCCGTACTGCTCAAAGAGCTCGACCCCGGCCTCACGCTGGAAGTCGTTGAGCTGATGGATTCGGGTGCCGCGGAGAGTTCCAACCCGTGGAACAACGCCGGTACCGGCCACGCCGGGCTGTGTGAGCTGAACTACACGCCGCAGGCCGCCGACGGTTCCATCGACATCAAGAAAGCCGTGCACATCAACACCCAGTTCGAGGTGTCGAAGCAGTTCTGGGCTTACCTGACCAAGAAGGGCACCTTTGGCTCGTCCAGGTCGTTCATCAGCCCGGTGCCGCACCTGAGCTTCGTGCAGGGCGACAAAGGCGTGTCCTTCCTCAAGAAGCGCTTTGAGACCCTCAGCCAGCACCACGCGTTTTCGGACATGCACTACACCGAAGACCGCAGCGAAATGGCCGAGTGGATGCCGCTGATGATGCCGGGCCGCCCGCTCGATGAAAAAATCGCCGCCACCCGTGTGATGAACGGCACAGACGTCAACTTTGGCGCCCTGACCAATCAGTTGCTCAGCCACCTGACCAGCTCGCCGGACGCCCAGGTCAAGTACTGCAAGCGCGTGACCGGCCTCAAGCGCAACGGCGCGGGCTGGACCGTGAGCATCAAGGACGTGAACAGCGGTAACAGCCGCGACGTCGATGCCAAGTTCGTATTCCTCGGCGCTGGCGGTGCGGCGCTGCCATTGCTGCAGGCCTCGGGCATCGAAGAGAGCAAAGGCTTCGGCGGCTTCCCGGTGAGCGGCCAGTGGCTGCGTTGCGACAACCCGGAAGTGGTCAAGCAGCACCAGGCCAAGGTCTACAGCCAGGCTGCCGTGGGCTCGCCGCCGATGTCCGTGCCGCACCTGGACACCCGCGTAGTGGATGGCAAGAAATCCCTGCTGTTCGGGCCATACGCCGGTTTCACCACCAAGTTCCTCAAACACGGCTCGTTCCTTGACCTGCCGATGTCGATTCGCGCCGGCAACATCGGCCCGATGCTGGCCGTGGCCCGCGACAACATGGACCTGACCAAGTACCTGGTCAGCGAAGTGCGCCAGTCCATGGAACAGCGCCTGGAATCCCTGCGTCGCTTCTACCCCGAGGCGAAAGCCGAAGACTGGCGCCTGGAAGTGGCCGGCCAGCGCGTGCAAATCATCAAGAAAGATCCGAAGAAAGGCGGCGTGCTGCAGTTCGGCACCGAACTGGTTGCTGCCAAGGACGGTTCGCTTGCAGCGCTGCTGGGCGCGTCTCCAGGTGCTTCGGTCACCGTCTCGATCATGCTGGAGCTGATCGAGCGCTGCTTCCCGCAGAAAGCCGCCGGTGAATGGGCCACCAAGCTGCACGAGATCTTCCCGGCGCGCGAGAAAGTGCTGGAGACGGACGCCGAGCTGTATCGCAAGATCAACACGCAGAACAACATCAGCCTGGAGCTGGTGGAACCTGTAGGAGCGAGCTCGCTCGCGAAAAACGTCAACGATAACGCGGCGCAAGTGGATTAAGGCGCCGCTCCCAGGTTCTTCGCGAGCAAGCTCGCTCCTACCGTTAAAAGCAAAACGCCCCGGACTCTGAAGCCGGGGCGTTTTTTTTGCTCGGACAATCAGCCGCGGGCGTTGTCGATCAGTTCGATGTACTCGGCGGCGTTGCGCTGGTCCTTGATCAGGTCGACGAAGGTCTGGCCATGCTCGTCCTTGCCGTCCAGGTCCAGGCCTGCTTCTTTGAAAAAGCCCAGGAAACGCTCGAAGTCGTCGATACGCAGGCCGCGATAGGCCTTGATCAGTTTGTGCAGGGACGGCGACGTCGCATCGACCGGCTCGAAGTCCAGGAACAACTTGATCTGGTCGTCACCGATTTCGTCGCCAATCACCTGTTTCTTATCTTTACGCATTACCGACTCCAGCCTGCAGACATTTACACGGGGTTTGAAGTCTACCTGCGCGACGCCGGATGTGGGAGGGGGCTCGCCCTAATACCTGTAGGAGCGAGCTTGCTCGCGAAAAGCTCAAAGGCGCCGCGTTTATTCAGGAAGCACGCGTTATCGTTGACGTTTTTCGCGAGCAAGCTCGCTCCTACAGACGCCCACATTTGGATGCCAGTGTTCAGTCGAACTGAGCAAGCATCCAGCGCTGGTAGTCAGCCACACCTGCATCACCTTCTCGCGGTGCCCAATCAGCCAGTTCGCCCTCACCCACCGGTCGATAAGGCCCGGCCTTGCATTCGAACATCACCGTGTCAGGCTCCAGCACCACCAGGCCATGAAACACTCCCGGCGGCAGATCGACGCCTGCGCACTCGCCACCCGCCTGCATCACGCGTTTGGCGATCACTTCACCCGCATCGGTGAATATCAGCAGACCGAGGCGCCCCTGAAGCACCAGCAAAGTCTCGGCCTTGTCGGCGCTCAGGTGCCGATGAGGCGGCACATAGGTACTCGGCTGCAGCGCCACCGCGAGGCGATGACACGGCTCCTCCATCTGGTGGAAATTATGGTGGTATCGGCCACGGGGGCTATCGCCCGCTTTCTCGGCCAACTCTGCAAATAAGGTCTGATCAAGAAAGCGGGCCATCGATTACATCCCTTTAACGGCGTAGATGCCATTGGCGTTACGCCAGTAGCCCTTGTAGTCCATGCCATACCCGAAGATATAACGGTCAACGCACGGCAATCCGACGAAATCGGCTTTGAGCTCAGGACGAGCCTTGCGGTCGTGGTCTTTGTCGATCAGTACGGCGGTGTGCACTTTGCGTGCGCCGGCATGTTTGCAGAAGTCGATGATCGCACCCAGGGTGTGACCCTCATCGAGAATGTCATCGATGATCAGCACATCACGGTCGATGAAAGACACTTCCGGCTTGGCCTTCCAGAACAAGTCGCCGCCGCTGGTTTCATTGCGATAGCGGGTGGCATGCAGGTAAGAGGCTTCCAATGGGAACTGCAGGTGAGTCAGCAATTTGCCGGCGAAGATCAGGCCACCGTTCATCACGCAGAAGACCACCGGGTTGGTGTCGGCCATTTCACGAGTAATGTGCGCGCCGACCTTGGCGATCGCTGCTTCGACTTGCGCTTCGGTGTACAGGCAGTCAGCCTCGTGCATGATTTGACGGATATGCTCGAGATCAGCAGACATGGCGCTCTCCAAGGGGGGTGCTGTGGCAAGAAAAGCGGGCGAAGGTACGCTTCTCGTGCGCTCCAATCAAGCCTTTATGGACTAACGTACTTGATGTCTATAGGACAACACCCTCGGATAGATTAATCTAGGCCGGTTTTTTTGCCCGCCGCCGGAGCCTTTCCTATGCCCACTCGCGAGATCCGCCACCCGCTGATCCGACACAAACTCGGCCTTATGCGCCGTGCCGACATTAGCACGAAGAACTTCCGTGAGCTTGCTCAGGAAGTCGGAGCGTTGCTCACTTACGAAGCCACCAAGGATTTGCCCCTGGAAACCTACGAGATCCCCGGTTGGGCCGGTCCCGTACAAGTGGAGAAAATCGCCGGTAAGAAAATTACCGTGGTACCGATCCTGCGCGCCGGTATCGGCATGCTTGAAGGTGTGCTCAGCCTGATTCCGGGCGCCAAGGTCAGCGCCGTGGGCGTGGCCCGCAATGAAGAAACGCTGCAGGCCCACACCTACCTGGAAAAACTCGTCCCGGAAATCAACGAGCGCCTGGCCATGATCATCGACCCGATGCTCGCCACCGGCAGTTCCATGGTAGCCACCATCGACCTGCTGAAAAAAGCCGGTTGCCGGGACATCCGTGCCATGGTGCTGGTGGCCGCGCCAGAAGGCATCGCCGCCGTCGAGAAGGCCCATCCGGATGTACAGATCTACACCGCATCCATCGATGAGCGCCTGAATGAACACGGCTACATCATCCCGGGCCTGGGCGATGCCGGTGACAAGATCTTCGGCACCAAGCAGAAGGACGCGTGAACATGCAGGATGAATTCAACGACCCGCTTTGGCGCCAGATCCTGTCTGGCGCACAAATGCTCTTCGTAGCATTTGGCGCGTTGGTGTTGATGCCGCTGATCACAGGTCTTGATCCAAACGTCGCGCTGTTTACCGCAGGCCTTGGCACGTTGCTATTCCAGGTGGTGACAGGGCGGCAGGTGCCGGTATTTTTGGCATCGAGCTTCGCGTTCATCACCCCGATCATTCTCGCCAAGGGCCAGTTCGGCCTCGCAGCGACCATGGGCGGGGTCATGGCAGCAGGTTTCGTCTATACGTTCCTGGGCCTGGCCGTGAAGGTCAAGGGCACCGGTTTTATCGACCGGCTGCTGCCGCCCGTGGTGATCGGCCCGGTGATCATCTCGATCGGCCTGGCCATGGCGCCGATTGCCGCCAACATGGCCATGGGCAAGTCCGGCGACGGTGCAGAGCTGATCCACTACCAGACGGCAATGCTGATTTCGATGCCAGCGCTGCTCACCACCTTGATCGTGGCGGTGTTCGGCAAGGGCATTTTCCGCCTGGTGCCGATCATTTCCGGCGTGCTGGTGGGTTTTGCCATGTCGTTCTACTTTGGTGTGGTCGACACGGCGAAAATCGCCGCTGCGCCGTGGTTCGCCCTGCCCCACTTCACCGCGCCGGAGTTCAACTGGCAGGCCATCCTGTTTATCGTCCCGGTAGCACTGGCCCCGGCGATCGAGCATATCGGTGGTGTGATTGCGGTAGGCAGCGTGACCGGCCGCGATTACCTGAAAAAGCCTGGCCTGCATCGCACGCTGCTGGGTGACGGTATCGCCACCACGGCTGCCGGCATGTTTGGCGGCCCGCCAAACACCACCTACGCCGAAGTGACCGGCGCCGTGATGCTGACCAAGAACTACAACCCGAAAATCATGACCTGGGCGGCAGTGTTTGCCATCAGCCTGGCATTCATCGGCAAGTTCGGCGCACTGCTGCAGAGTATCCCGGTGCCGGTGATGGGCGGGATTTTGTGCCTGCTGTTCGGCTCGATTGCCGCGGTGGGGATGAACACGCTGATTCGCCACAAGATCGACCTGGGCGAGGCGCGCAACCTGGTGATTGTGTCGGTAACACTGGTGTTCGGGATTGGCGGTGTGCTGGTCGGTACCGGCACCGGCCCGGATGATTTCGGCCTCAAGGGCATCGCCCTGTGTGCGGTGGTGGCGATTGGTTTGAATTTGTTGCTGCCGGGCAATGATGGCTGGAAGAACAAGAAGCCGGATGAGCCGCTGCTGTAACTGACTAAACGCAAATCAGTGTGGGAGCTGGCTTGCCTGCGATGCCGGTGTATCAAACGACAGATAGGTCGACTGTTACACCGTCATCGCAGGCAAGCCAGCTCCCACATTTGATTTTCAGCGTCTGTCAGAGCTCGCCGAGCCCGTCGATCAGCGCCTGGTTCTGCTCCGGCGTCCCGATGCTGATGCGCAGGAACTGAGCAATCCGCTCCTGCTTGAAGTGCCGCACGATCACCCCTTGCTCACGCAACTTGGCGGCAAGCCCTGCAGCGTCATGCCGCGGGTGACGCGCAAAGATGAAGTTCGCTGCCGACGGCAATACCTCAAACCCCTTGCCCTGCAATTGCGCGACGACCTGGTTGCGGCTGTCGATCACCCACTGACAGGTTTTCTCGAAATATTCACGGTCGTCAAACGCGGCCGCCGCGCCAACAATCGCCAACCGATCCAACGGGTAGGAGTTGAAGCTGTTCTTGACCCGCTCCAGCGCTTCGATCAGGTCTGGGTGGCCCACGGCCAGGCCCACACGCAAACCGGCCAGTGAGCGCGATTTGGACAGGGTCTGTGTCACCAGCAGGTTCGGGTAACGGTCTACCAGGCTGATGGCAGTTTCGCCGCCGAAGTCGATATAGGCTTCATCGACCACCACCACCGAATCCGGGCTGGCCTTGAGGATCTGCTCCACCGCGTCCAGCGCCAGTACGCAGCCGGTGGGCGCGTTAGGGTTGGGGAAGATGATCCCGCCGTTGGGCCTGGCATAGTCAGTGGCCCGAATCTGGAACTGTTCGTCCAGTGGCACCGCGTCGAACGTGATGCCGTACAGGCCGCAGTACACCGGGTAGAAGCTGTAGCTGATGTCCGGGAACAGCAGCGGCAGATCGTGCTGGAACAGACCATGGAAGATGTGCGCCAAGACTTCGTCGGAACCGTTGCCGAGGAACACCTTGCCGGCATCGATCCCGTAATACCTGGCCACGGCCTGCTTGAGCAGGTCGCTGTTGGGGTCCGGGTACAGGCGCAAGTTGTCGTTCAACTCGGCCTGCATTGCCGCCAGCGCCTTGGGCGATGGGCCGTAGGGGTTTTCGTTGGTGTTGAGCTTGACCAGCTTGGTCAGCTTCGGTTGCTCACCGGGTACGTAAGGCACCAGGTCTTTGACGAAAGGGCTCCAGAATTTGCTCATGCCTTACTCTCCCTTGACGATGCGGTATTCAGCGCTGCGTGCGTGCGCGCTGAGGGATTCACCACGGGCCAGCACCGAGGCGGTCTTGCCCAGTTCGGAAGCGCCTTGTGGCGAGCAGAAGATAATCGACGAGCGCTTCTGGAAGTCGTACACCCCCAGCGGCGACGAGAAACGCGCAGTGCCGGAGGTTGGCAACACGTGATTGGGGCCGGCGCAATAGTCGCCCAGGGCTTCGCTGGTGTGACGGCCCATGAAGATCGCCCCAGCGTGACGGATCGATGGCAACCAGGCCTGTGGGTCCGCTACGGACAGCTCAAGGTGCTCCGGTGCGATGCGATTGGCCACTTCAATGGCCTGCTCCATGTCACGCACCAGAATCAGCGCACCACGGCCGTTGATCGACTTCTCGATGATCTCGGCACGCTCCATGGTCGGCAGCAGCTTATTGATGCTGGCGGCGACCTTGTCGAGGAACTCGGCATCGGGGCTGACCAGGATCGCCTGGGCGTCTTCATCGTGCTCCGCCTGGGAGAACAGGTCCATGGCGATCCAGTCCGGGTCGGTCTGGCCGTCACACACCACGAGGATTTCGGAAGGACCGGCAATCATGTCGATACCGACCTGGCCGAACACATGGCGTTTGGCGGTGGCGACGTAGATATTGCCGGGGCCGACCACTTTGTCGACCTTCGGCACGCTTTCGGTGCCATAAGCCAGCGCTGCGACGGCCTGGGCGCCACCGATGGTGAACACACGGTCCACACCGGCGATGCAGGCGGCAGCCAGCACCAGCTCGTTGATTTCGCCACGCGGGGTCGGCACCACCATGACCACTTCGGTCACACCTGCGACTTTGGCCGGGATCGCATTCATCAACACCGACGATGGATACGACGCCTTACCGCCCGGCACGTACAGACCGGCGCGGTCCAGTGGCGTGACCTTCTGGCCCAGCACAGTGCCGTCGGCCTCGGTGTAGCTCCAGGAGTCCTGCTTCTGCTTTTCGTGATAGCTGCGTACCCGCGCCGCAGCGACTTCGAGGGCTTCGCGCTGCGGTGCGGTGATGCGCGTCAGCGCCAGCTCCAGGCGTTCACGCGGCAGGATCAGGTCAGCCATGGACTGCACGTCCAGGCCGTCGAACTGGCGGGTGAAGTCCACCAGCGCAGCATCACCGCGCTCACGCACGGCCTTGATGATGTCGAGCACCCGCTGGTTGACCGAGTCGTCGGACACGCTTTCCCAGCTCAGCAGATGATCCAGATGATGGGCGAAATCCGGGTCGGCAGCGTTGAGTCGGGCAATTGCAGTGGACGTGGTCATAGCGAGGGCCTCAATAGAATTGGCAAAAACTCAGGCGCCCTAAACTAGCAGTCGTTTCCGCTTGGGCACCTGAGAATTCTGGCTATGAGGCGGATAGACGGGCGTAGCTCTTCAGCTACGCGGGGGAGTCAACCGCGGTGTCGAGACTCCACTGCCTTGCGCAGGGTGTCGATCAACGCCTGGATACGGGCGTGCTGCATCTTCATCGATGCTTTGTTGACGATCAGGCGGGAGCTGATGTCAGCGATAAAATCCTGGGGCTCCAAACCGTTGGCGCGCAGGGTGTTGCCGGTGTCGACCACGTCGATGATCTTGTCCGCCAGGCCGATCAGCGGTGCCAGCTCCATGGAGCCGTAGAGCTTGATGATATCGACCTGACGGCCCTGTTCGGCGTAATAGCGCTTGGCAACGTTGACGAACTTGGTGGCGACCCGCAGGCGGCCCTTGGGTTCGACATCACCGACGCGGCCGGCGGTCATCAGCTTGCACAGTGCGATGCGCAGGTCCAGGGGCTCGTACAGGCCCTGGCCGCCGTATTCCATCAGCACGTCCTTGCCGGCAACACCCAGGTCGGCGGCGCCATGTTCAACGTAGGTCGGCACGTCGGTAGCCCGCACGATCAGCAGGCGCACGTCGTCCTGGGTCGTGGGGATGATCAGCTTGCGGCTCTTGTCCGGATTCTCGGTCGGCACGATGCCCGCTTCAGCCAGAAGCGGCAACGTGTCGTCAAGGATGCGGCCCTTGGACAGTGCGATGGTCAACATGGGAAATGTCAGTCCTTCATCAGGCTATTGCTGTCCGGTCGCAAACGGCGCCAGACACAGATCGAGGCCATGACAGCCTCGATTTGAAACAAACCAGTCAACAACAAACTGTGGCGAGGGAGCTTGCTCCCGCTGAGACGCGAAGCGGCCCTCGAAGAGCGGGACTGCTACGCAGTCCAGCGGGAGCAAGCTCCCTCGCCACAAACAGGGACTAGCCCGGTACGCGGCGAATCTTCGCGCCGAGCATCTGCAGTTTCTCTTCGATGCACTCGTAACCACGGTCTATGTGGTAGATGCGGTCGATCAGGGTGTCACCTTCGGCGCACAGTGCCGAGATTACCAGGCTGGCCGAGGCACGCAGGTCGGTTGCCATGACTGGCGCGCCCTTGAGCTTGTCGATCCCGGTGACGATGGCGGTGTTGCCTTCGACCTGGATCTTGGCGCCCATGCGGTGCAGTTCATACACGTGCATGAAGCGGTTTTCGAAGATGGTCTCGATCACGGCACCGGTGCCTTCGGCAATCGCGTTCAAGGAGATGAACTGCGCTTGCATGTCGGTCGGGAACGCCGGGTACGGAGCGGTACGCACGTTGACGGCTTTTGGCCGCTTGCCGTGCATGTTCAGCTCGATCCAGTCTTCGCCGGTGGTGATCTCTGCGCCGGCTTCCTTGAGTTTTTCCAGGACGGCTTCCAGGATGGTCGGATCGGTGTCCTTGACCTTCACACGGCCACCGGTCACGGCAGCGGCAACCAGGTAGGTACCGGTCTCGATGCGGTCAGGCATGACTTTGTAGGTGGCGGTGTGCAGACGCTCTACACCATCAATAGTGATGGTGTCGGTGCCAGCACCGGAAACCTTCGCGCCCATGGCGTTGAGGAAGTTGGCCAGGTCGACCACTTCCGGCTCGCGTGCGGCGTTCTGCAACACGCTGCGACCGTTGGCCAGGGCAGCGGCCATCATGATGTTCTCGGTACCGGTGACGCTGACGGTATCAAAGAAGAAGTTCGCGCCGCGCAGGCCGCCTTCCGGCGCCTTGGCCTTGATGTAGCCGCCTTCGACGTCGATGACTGCGCCCATGGCCTCAAGGCCACGGATGTGCAGGTCGACCGGACGCGAACCAATGGCGCAACCGCCAGGCAAGGCTACTTCGGCTTCGCCGAAACGGGCAACCATAGGGCCCAGCACCAGGATCGACGCACGCATGGTTTTCACCAGTTCGTACGGAGCGACCAGGGTCTTGATGGTGCGTGGGTCGATTTCGACGGCCAGCTTCTCGTCGATCACCGGCTCAATGCCCATGCGACCGAACAACTCGATCATGGTGGTGATGTCGTGCAGGTGCGGCAGGTTGGCCACAGTCACCGGGCCATCGCACAGCAGGGTCGCTGCCAGAATCGGCAAGGCGGAGTTTTTCGCACCGGAAATGCGAATCTCGCCATCAAGGCGGGCACCGCCGGTAATAATCAATTTATCCATAAGAATCTCGACGCCTTGGGGGCTCAGGTGCGCTCGGCCCAGGCCGCGCGGCTGAAAAATTTCATAGTGACCGCATGGATGCTGCCATCGGTGATCCATGGGTTCAAATGGGCATAGATCTGCTGCTGACGCTTGACCGGGCTCAATGCCGCCAGTTCATCGCTAATCACGTTCAGCTGGAAATTGCAGCCTTCGCCTTCGACTTCTACAGTCGTTTCAGGCAGCTTTCCTTCAAGGAAGCTCTTAACTTCTAGGGCCTGCATGCTCAACCTCTATCGGCGCCCAGTGCGCACGGGTCGCACATCATACAAAAAAGCCCCGCGCCTGCGAACCCCGCATAGCAGGACTCTGACGGGGGGCTTCTTTAATAATGTGTATCAGGGATGCGCCAGCAGCTCGGTCAAACCGGAAACTTCGGCAATTTCGCGCATGTCTTCTGGTAACGCACGGATGCTGACCGGTTTTTTCGCCGCCTCGGCATCACGCATGAAGCACAGCAACAACGACAGGCCGACGCTGCTGGACTTGGTCACCGCCGAGCAATCAAGCACCAGCTCTGGCGCCTTGCTGGCCTTGATCAGCGCCTGGCCCTGCTTGCGCAGGTCAGGCCCGGTGCGGTAATCCAGCACGCCGCTGAGGAACAGCTCGCCGGCGTCGCCGATACGAACAGCCGACTCGGTCATTGCGCAGGCTTCCCGGCAGCTTTGTCTGTTTCTTCCTTGGCCTTGGCCACTTCACCGGCCCAACCGTTGATGGTCTTGTCCAGATCGTTGCCATTGCGCTGCATCGCGTCGGCGAACTGATCACGGAACAGCTTGCCGATGTTGATACCGTTGATGATCACGTTACGCAGTTTCCACTCACCGTTGATCTTCGTCAGGGTGTAGGACACAGGGTACACGGCGCCATTGCTGCCGGAGACTTTCATTCCGACTTCGGCACGGTCGCCCGACTCGTCCTTGGGCGCATCAACGATAATGCCCTGGTTGTTGTATTCCAGCAGAGCGTTACCGTAGAACTGGAACAGCCCCTTCTTGAAGTTTTCCTGGAACGTCTGCATTTGCGCAGGCGTAGCTTTGCGCGAATATTTGACCGTCATGATGCTTTTGGAGATGCCTTCAGCATCGACCACAGGGCCAACGATCGTGTTGAGCGCGTTATAGAACCTGGAAGGGTCTTGCTTGTACTGTTCTTTATTAGCCTTGAGGTCAGCCAGCATTTTGCTGGTGGTGTCCTGCACCAAATCGTGGGCAGAACCTGCCGCGTTGGCCATCATCGGCAATGCTGCAAGCAGTACCAGCAGGCCACGTCGCAAGGTAGAGATCATGAACAGATTCCTCATTTAGCGTCTTTATTGACCGTATTGAGCAAAAATTTCCCGATCAGGTCTTCAAGCACCAGCGACGACTGTGTGTCGTGGATGGTCGAACCATCCTTGAGCAGGGCTGTTTCCCCCCCCACGCTGACCCCGATGTACTTCTCGCCCAGCAAACCCGCAGTGAGGATAGATGCCGTGGAGTCAGTTGGCAGATTATCTACCTTCTTGTCCAGTTGCATCGTCACCCGACCGGTAAAGCTGTCGCGATCCAGATCGATTGCCGTGACCTTGCCGATGGTGACACCGGCCATGGTCACTTTGGATCTGACCGTCAAACCGGCGATATTGTCGAAGTACGCGTAAAGTTTATAGGTATCGGCGGTAGGGCTGGCCGACAGGCCGCTGACTCGCAGGGCCAACAACAGTAAAGCCAGGATGCCAGCCAGCAAGAAAAGGCCGACACCGATTTCCACAGTGCGGTTTTGCATCAGAAATCTCCAAACATCAAGGCGGTCAAAATGAAGTCAAGGCCCAGTACCGCCAACGAAGCGTATACGACGGTCTTGGTAGTGGCACGGCTGATCCCCTCTGAAGTGGGCTCACAGTCATAGCCTTGGAATACGGCAATCCAGGTCACCACAAAGGCAAAGACAATGCTCTTTATGATGCCGTTGAGCACGTCACCGGTGAAGGTCACGCTGTTTTGCATGTTGGCCCAGTAGGAGCCGTCGTAGACCCCCAGCCAGTCAACCGCCACCCACGAACCACCCCAGATACCCACCACGCTGAAGATCATTGCCAGCAGTGGCAGGGAAATGAAGCCGGCCCACAGGCGCGGGGCAACAATGTACTTGAGCGGGTCCACGCCGATCATTTCCAGGCTGGACAGCTGCTCAGTGGATTTCATATTGCCGATTTCAGCGGTCAGCGCCGATCCTGCACGCCCTGCGAACAACAAGGCGGTAACCACCGGGCCAAGCTCACGCAACAGGGTCAGGGCCACCATCTGCCCTACCGCCTGCTCCGAGCCGTAGCTGGACAGGATATTGAAACCCTGCAGCGCCAGCACCATGCCGATGAATACGCCGGAGACCACGATGATCACCAGGGACATCACCCCCACCGAGTGCAGCTGCTTGACCAGCAGGCCAAAGCCGCCGCCGATACCGCCTCGCCCCAGCAAGGCGTGAAACAGGAAAATGGTCGAACGCCCCAGCACTTCGACGATGTCGATGCCCGAGCGACCGAAAAGGCGAACCTTCTCGATAAGAGATGTCTTGCGCATCAGCGCTTCCCCAGAAGATCTGAGCGGTAGTCCGCTGCCGGAAAGTGAAAAGGCACCGGGCCATCGGGGTTGCCGGTCATGAATTGGCGAATGCGCGGGTTATCGGCGTTCATCAACTCTTCAGGCGTACCCTGCCCCAGCACCTGACCATCACCCACTACATATAGGTAGTCGGCGATGCTCGCGGTTTCGGCCAGGTCGTGGGAAACCACGATACTGGTGATCCCCAATGCATCGTTGAGCAGGCGGATCAGGCGCACCAACACGCCCATGGCGATCGGATCCTGACCTACGAATGGCTCGTCATACATGAGGATCTGTGGGTCGAGGGCAATCGCCCGCGCCAAGGCAACACGGCGCTTCATGCCGCCAGACAACTCGTCCGGCATCAGGTCGATGGCGCCGCGAAGCCCTACGGCCTGCAGTTTCAACAACACGATGTCACGAATCATTTCATCGGACAGCTGGGTGTGCACCCGCAGCGGAAAGGCTACGTTTTCGAACACATCGAGGTCGGTGAACAGCGCGCCGCTCTGAAATAGCACGCCCATATGCTTGCGCGCATCGAACAGATCGCTACGCGACAGCGTTGGCAGGTTCTGGCCGTTGACCCACACTTCCCCGGCACTGGGGCGCAATTGCATGCCCATCAGGCGCAACAGGGTGGTCTTGCCGCAACCGGAAGGCCCCATGATGCCCGTGACCTTGCCGCGAGGAATGCGAATATCGACGTTATTGAAGATGCTGCGCGTACCGCGCTTGAAGGTAAGACCCTTCAGCTCGACCGCGTAGGCGTTATCGGCACTCATCTAATCTCCTTGGGATGCAGCCTTTCACTCAGACACCATGTGTGCGACTTTGGTTTTCAACAGATGCGCAATAGTTGAGCACATGGGTTGGGCGGACCGAACTGGCGGCGAACTATATCACTGCTGGTACAGAGCCCCCAAGGCCGGAACAGCGCTGGTTCAGATTTGAGACAGGGAAAAAACGTTGCTTGCTATGTTACCGACGGTGGTTTTCAGTTATTCCGCGCACAAAGCCTGACGAACTTGCGTGAGGGAATTGATCATTACCGCTATAATCGCCGACTTTTCGTCAGGCTATACGATTTCAGACATGAGCCAATCCAGCGACCTTATTCAATCCGCACAACGCACCATACGCCTTGAGCTTGAAGCCGTAGAGGGCTTGCTGGCGCATATCGACGCGGATTTCGTGCGCGCCTGCGAGATGATTCTGGCCAGCAAGGGCCGCGTTGTGGTGGTCGGCATGGGCAAGTCCGGCCACATTGGCAACAAGATCGCAGCGACCCTGGCGAGCACCGGGACCACCGCGTTTTTCGTGCACCCGGCCGAAGCCAGCCACGGCGACATGGGTATGATCACCAAGGACGACGTGATCCTCGCCCTGTCCAACTCCGGTACTACCAACGAAATCGTGACCCTGCTGCCGCTGATCAAGCGCCTGGGCATCCAGATGATCAGCCTCACTGGCAACCCTGAGTCAACGCTGGCCAAGGCCGCCGACGTCAACCTGAACGTGCACGTAGCCCATGAGGCCTGCCCGCTGAACCTGGCGCCCACCTCCTCCACTACCGCCGCGCTGGTAATGGGCGATGCCCTCGCGGTGGCACTGCTGGAGGCCCGCGGGTTTACGGCCGAGGACTTCGCATTTTCCCATCCGGGTGGCGCACTGGGCCGTCGCCTGCTGCTGAAAGTGGAAAATGTCATGCATCGCGGCGCCGAGCTGCCGAGCGTTCCACGCGGCACCCTGCTCAGGGATGCGCTGATGGAAATGACCCGCAAGGGCTTGGGCATGACTGCCATCGTCGAAACCGATGGCCGACTGGCAGGGATATTCACCGACGGTGACCTGCGTCGCACCCTGGACCGCACCATTGATATCCATACCGCGACCATCGACGCAGTGATGACCCCTCACGGTAAGACCGCGCGCGCCGAAATGCTCGCGGCCGAAGCGTTGAAAATCATGGAAGATCACCGCATAGGTGCTCTTATCGTGGTCGACGACGATGACCGGCCGATCGGGGCCCTTAACCTTGGCGACTTGCTGCGCGCAGGAGTGATGTAAATGAACAGCGACCTGTTGCAACGCGGTAAAGACATCAAGCTGGCGATTTTCGACGTTGACGGCGTGCTGACCGATGGCCGCCTGTACTTCCTCGAAGACGGCAGCGAATTCAAGACCTTCAACACCCTCGACGGCCAAGGCATCAAGATGCTGATGGCAGCGGGCGTGCAAACCGCAATTATCAGCGGTCGAAAAACACCGGTTGTGGAACGCCGTGCACAAAACCTCGGTATTCCTCACCTGTATCAGGGCCGCGAGGATAAACTGGTGGTGCTGGACGAGCTTCTTGGCCAACTCAACCTAAGCTATGAACAAGTCGCCTATCTGGGCGACGACCTGCCAGACCTGCCGGTGATTCGCCGGGTGGGCCTGGGCATGGCCGTCGCAAATGCCGCGGCGTTTGTCCGCGAACACGCCCATGGCATCACCACCGCCCGTGGCGGCGAGGGTGCCGCCCGCGAGTTCTGCGAGTTGATCCTGCGTGCCCAAGGCAGTCTTGAAGCGGCCCACGCCGCCTACCTATAGAGCGTTATATGCTGAGTAAAAAGATTCGCAACTTCCTGTTATTCGGGGTCATCGCCGCGCTGCTCCTGGCGGTGGGCTACTGGAATATCAGCCCGGAGCGCTTTCTCGACAAGCCTGTTGCACAGGTTGACGAAGGCCTTATCGACTATTACGCCACCAATGCCTACAGCATTCAGTATCTGCCCGACGGCAAGGTGCAGTATGAGATGACATCGGACAAGGTCGAGCACTTGAAGGCTTCCGAAGTCAGCCTGCTGACGAATCCGGACCTGAACCTGTATCGCGGCACCGAATTTCCCTGGCACGTGACCAGCAAGCGTGGCGAAGTCAACCCTGACGGCACCGAAGTTGAACTGATCGACTCGGTTCGCGTCGCACGTACAGACGCGCAGAACCGCGACACCATCATTACCAGCAGTCGCATGACCGTATTCCCACAGAAGCAATATGCGCAGACCGAGCAAGACGTTAGAATCGACGGCGCTGGCGGTGTATCGACTGGCAAGGGAATGAAAGCGTATTTGAAAGAAAGCAGGATACACCTGCTATCGAACGTAAGAGGACAGTATGAGGCTCGTTAAAACTCTCCCTATTTTGCTCGGTCTGGGCGCAGCACTGGGAAGCGTGAGCGCCTGGGCTCTGCCGAACGATAGCCAGCAACCGATCCACATCTCGGCTGACGATGCGCAGCTCGATGACAAGCAAGGTGTCGCCACCTACACCGGCGGCGTGATCATCACCCAAGGCTCGATGAAGATTACCGGCAACACGGTGACCCTGACTCGTACCAAGACCGGCGATATCGATGTGGTGACTTCGGTCGGCAACCTGGCTTATTTCGAGCAGAAGCAGTCCGCTACCGATACAGGCCCCATGAAAGGCTACGGCAAGACTATCCAGTATCACGCCCAGCAGAACCGCATCGTACTGATTGATCAGGCCAAGGTGCTGAGCCCGGACGGCAACTCCACGGAAGGTGAAAAAATCACCTATGACACCGTGAAGCAGATCGCTAACGCCGGTCGCGCCAACGGCAACAAGGTCACCGCACCACGCCCACGCATCGACATGGTTATCCAGCCGAAGAAGAAGGCCGAGTAATGGCAACCCTGAAAGCCCAGCATCTGGCCAAGGCCTATAAAAGCCGCCAGGTGGTACGCGACGTCAGCCTGTCGATCGACAGCGGCCAGATCGTCGGCCTGCTCGGTCCTAACGGTGCCGGCAAAACCACCTGCTTCTATATGATCGTCGGGCTGGTCCAGGCGGACCAGGGTCGCGTATTGATCGACGACCTGGACGTCAGCCACCAACCCATGCACGGTCGTGCACGGGCAGGTATCGGCTATCTTCCGCAGGAGGCGTCGATCTTCCGTAAACTGTCGGTAGCCGACAACATCATGGCGATCCTCGAGACCCGCAAGGAACTCGATCGCGATGGCCGCCGCCAGGAGCTGGAAAGCCTGCTGCAGGAATTCCACATCAACCATATTCGCGACAACCTCGGCATGAGCTTGTCCGGTGGTGAACGTCGTCGCGTGGAAATCGCCCGCGCCCTGGCGACCGCGCCGAAATTCATCCTGCTGGATGAACCCTTTGCCGGCGTCGACCCGATTTCGGTGGGCGACATCAAGCAGATCATCCATCACCTCAAGGCCAAGGGCATTGGCGTGCTGATCACCGATCACAACGTGCGCGAAACCCTCGATATCTGCGAAACCGCGTATATCGTCAACGATGGTCAGCTGATTGCCGAAGGCGATGCCGAAACCATCCTGGCCAACGAGCTGGTGAAGGAAGTGTACCTGGGTCACGAGTTCCGCCTGTAAACACAGGGGTATCGCGCTCTTACCTGGAGCGTGCGGGAGTCAATGGAAACCTCGGTTTTTTTATTGTTACCGCGCTCTAGGCAAAGGCCCCGAGATCAGGCATATAATTTGCTTATGTTTGGCGCTCACGCGCCCTGTCGTGGATGGCGCATTGCGCCGGCGAATAAGGTGTTAAGCCCCTGCCATGAAACCATCGCTAGTCCTGAGAATGGGCCAGCAGCTGACGATGACACCGCAGCTGCAACAGGCCATCCGCCTGCTCCAATTGTCGACCCTGGACCTGCAACAGGAGATCCAGGAGGCCCTGGAGTCCAATCCGATGCTCGAACGCCAGGAAGAAGGCGACGACTTCGATAACGCAGATCCTCTGGCCGATAACATCGAGCAAAAACCCAATTCCGACGTGCAGGAACCCTCCTATCAGGAAACCGCCCCGACGGTGGACAACCTGGAGGAAGGCGACTGGAACGAACGCATTCCCAACGAGCTTCCCGTGGACACCGCCTGGGAAGACGTCTACCAGACCAGCGCCAGCAGCCTGCCAAGCAGCGATGATGACGAGTGGGATTTCACTACCCGCACGTCGGCGGGCGAGAGCCTTCAGAGCCACTTGCTGTGGCAACTGAACCTGGCGCCGATGTCCGATACCGATCGCCTGATCGCGGTCACCCTGATCGATTGCATCAATAATCAGGGTTACCTGGACGAAACCCTCGACGAGATCCTCGAGGCCTTCGACCCGGAACTGGATATCGAACTGGACGAAATCGAAGCCGTCCTGCACCGCATCCAGCAATTCGAGCCCGCAGGCATCGGCGCACGCACACTCAGCGAGTGCCTGTTACTGCAACTGCGCCAATTACCGGCCAAGACGCCATGGCTCACGGAAGCGCAACGCTTGGTCAGTGACTACATCGACCTGCTGGGCAGTCGCGACTACAGCCAACTGATGCGCCGTATGAAGCTCAAGGAAGATGACTTGCGCCAGGTCATCGAACTGGTGCAAAGCCTCAACCCGCGTCCGGGCTCGCAGATCGAGTCCAGCGAAGCCGAATATGTGGTGCCCGACGTCATTGTGCGCAAGGACAACGAACGCTGGCTGGTGGAGCTGAACCAGGAGTCGGTACCGCGCCTGCGGGTCAACCCGCAATACGCAGGTTTTGTGCGCCGCGCCGACACCAGCGCCGATAACACCTTCATGCGCAACCAGTTGCAGGAAGCGCGGTGGTTCATCAAGAGCCTGCAAAGCCGCAACGAAACCCTGATGAAAGTCGCAACCCAGATCGTCGAACACCAGCGCGGTTTCCTGGAGTACGGCGACGAGGCCATGAAGCCTCTCGTGCTGCACGACATCGCCGAAGCCGTCGGCATGCATGAATCGACGATTTCCCGGGTTACCACGCAGAAATTCATGCATACCCCACGGGGTATTTATGAGCTGAAATACTTTTTCTCCAGCCACGTCAGCACCTCTGAAGGCGGTGAATGCTCGTCCACGGCGATCCGTGCGATCATCAAAAAACTGGTTGCCGCTGAAAATCAGAAAAAGCCGTTGAGTGACAGCAAGATCGCTGGTTTACTGGAGGCACAAGGCATTCAGGTCGCCCGTCGAACCGTCGCCAAGTACCGCGAGTCCCTAGGGATCGCGCCTTCCAGCGAGCGTAAGCGGTTGATGTGACGGGCGGGCCACAGCGTTCCAGTGGTGGGTATTCCTGCCCACCGCTTTATGCACTGGCAACGAAGGAGAAGCTGTATGCAAGTCAACATCAGTGGACACCAGCTGGAAGTCACCAAGCCCCTGCGTGAATACACCGAGAGCAAACTGAACAAGCTTGCGGGGCATTTTGACAAGATCACCAACGTGCAGGTCATCATGGAGGTCGATAAGCTCAAGCAGAAAATCGAGGCCACCCTGCACGTACCGAATGCCAAGCTCGTCGCCAATGCGGAACATGAAGATATGTACGCGGCCATTGACTCCCTCTACGACAAGCTCGACCGCCAACTCATAAAGCATAAGGAAAAGAATCTGCACCTGATGCAAGGTACAGGTCGTTAACTCTCCCCCCATGATCCGACTTGAAAACATCCTGACCCCCGGCCGTTCCCTCGTGAACGTGCCGGGCGGCAGTAAAAAGCGCGCCCTCGAACAAATTGCCAACCTGATCGCCCGGGAAATTCCGGATCTGGAGATGCAAGATGTCTTCGAAGCTCTGATTGCCCGTGAAAAACTCGGCTCCACCGGTTTTGGCAACGGCATCGCGATCCCCCACTGCCGCCTCAAAGGTTGTGATAAACCCGTGAGCGCGCTGATGCACCTAGACGCTCCGATTGATTTCGACGCCATCGACGGCGCCCCGGTCGACCTGCTGTTTGTGCTGCTGGTCCCGGAAGCCGCCACCGATGCGCACCTGGAACTGCTACGGCAGATCGCCAGCATGCTAGACCGCAAGGATGTACGCGACAAACTGCGCAGCGCTTCCAGCAATGAAGCGTTGTACCAAGTTGTCCTGGATGAACAAAACGGGCAGTAATCATGCGTTTGATCATCGTCAGCGGTCGCTCCGGCTCCGGTAAGAGCACCGCCCTCAATGTGCTTGAGGACAACGGCTTCTATTGCATCGACAACCTGCCTGCCGGCCTGCTGCCAGAGCTGGCGGAGCGTGCACTGATCCATACCGAATTGGCGCAGCCGCTCGTTGCGGTCTCGATTGATGCGCGCAACCTGCCCAGCCACCTCTCGCGCTTCCCGGAACTGTTGGAAGAAGTGCGTGCCAAGCACATTCATTGCGATGTGCTGTACCTGGATGCCGACGAAGAGACCCTGCTCAAGCGTTTCTCCGAAACCCGTCGACGCCACCCCCTCAGCAGCGCCAACCGTTCCCTGGCCGAAGCCATCGAGGACGAGACCAAGCTGCTCGGGCCGATCATTGACCTGGCCGACCTGAAGATCAACACCACCAACCTGAACCTGTATCAGTTGCGCGACGCGATCAAGCTGCGCCTGCTGAACCAGCCTGAGCCGGGCACAGCGTTTCTGGTCGAGTCGTTTGGCTTCAAGCGGGGCATGCCGGTAGATGCCGACCTTGTGTTCGATGTGCGCTGCCTGCCCAACCCTTACTGGAAACCGGAGTTACGCGACCAGTCCGGGCTGGATCAGCCCGTGATCGACTACCTGGCCGCACAACCGGACGTAGAAGAGATGTTCCTGGATATCTCCAGCTACCTGCTCAAATGGTTGCCGCGCTTTGCCGCCAGCAATCGAGCCTATGTCACCATTGCCATTGGCTGCACTGGCGGCCACCACCGCTCGGTCTATCTGACTGAGCGCCTGGGCCAGGTGCTGCAACAAACCCTCAAGAACGTCCAGGTTCGCCACCGCGACCTGAGTTGAAAGGAACACCTGCGCGATGCCTGCTCTGGAAATTGAAATCATCAACAAGCTGGGCCTGCACGCACGGGCGTCGGCTAAATTCGTCGGCGTGGCCGGCCAGTTCCCCTGCCAGATCCGTGCTGGGCGTACGCCAGAGTCCATGGTAGATGGCAAAAGCATCATGGCGATGATGATGTTGGCGGCCGGCAAAGGCACAAAAATTCATCTGAGCACCGAGGGCGAGCAAGAAGACGAAGCAATGGCCGCACTGGTCGAGTTGATCAACAACTACTTCGACGAAGGCGAATAACCCCCTTATGTAGGAGCGAGCTTGCTAGCGAAACGTCAACGATAACGCGGGCATCCTGGTTTAACGCAGTGTTCTCAGGTTTTTCGCGAGCAAGCTCGCTCCCACATGGAACCACCATCAGCCCAACGCCGTATCCATCACCATCATCACGCAAAACCCGAGGCACAGCCCAAGGCTGGCAAGCTTTTCATGGCCATTGCGGCGCGACTCGGGGATGACTTCATGAGTCACTACCAGCAACATTGCCCCGGCGGCCAACGCCAAACCCAGCGGCAACAACACTTCGGCAAGGCTCACCAGCCATGCGCAGAGCACCGCAAATACCGGTTCAACCAAGCCCGATGCAGCGCCAATCAGGAAGGCTTTGATCCGCGACATTCCCGCCCCAGCCAATACCAACGCAATCACTAGCCCTTCAGGTACATCCTGCAAGGCAATGCCCATGGCGAGGCTGTCGGCATCCGCCATGCCTCCGCCCGCAGAAACACCTACAGCCATGCCTTCCGGGATATTGTGTGCAATGATCGCAAACACGAATAACCAGATACGCGGCGGGATAACCGGTTTATCCGGTGTACCCACCAGCATTTCCGGGCTGGCGCCAGAAACTTTGCGGTCTACGAGGTACAGGCCGAACGCCCCGAGCATGATGCCGAAGCTGATCAAGCCACCGGCCCCCCAAGGTGAAAGCCCCAGGTTTTCAGCGGCGGCGATACCCGGCACGACCAGGGAAAAAGCGGTTGCTGCCAACATCACACCGGCACCAAAGCCCAGCAAGGTATCGCTCAGCGCCATTGGCATGCGCCGAATCACCAACACCGGCACCGCGCCCAGCGCCGTGCCCAGCGCGCAGATCGCTCCACCCTGCAAAGCGCGCAGGATGCGCGGCTCTAGGTTCAACCAGGCCAGCCCATGGGCCACCAATAACGCAGTACCTGCCAATAGCAGCAGCGTGCCAAACGCATAACGAAACATTCGTACGCTACCGATCGCCAGTGTTTGAGTGCCCATAGTCGGCCTTAGATCTTGTTAGTGAGTGTCAGGCCAAGGCCGCCTGATACCGCGCGGCAACTTCCGGCCAGTTGATGACGCTGTAAAATGCATTGATGTACTCAGGTCGTCGGTTTTGATATTGCAAGTAGTAGGCGTGCTCCCAAACGTCCAGGCCCAGCACGGGTGTATTGCCGCTCATCAGCGGGCTGTCCTGGTTGCCGCTGCTTTCCACCACCAGCGTTTTCTGTGGCGTGACACTCAACCAGGCCCAGCCGCTACCGAAACGCGTCAACGCCGCCTTGGTGAAGGCCTCCTTGAAGCTGTCGAAACCACCCAATTGCTCGTCGATAGCCTTGCCCAGCGCGCCCTCGGGTTTGCCGCCCCCTGTCGGTGACATGACCGCCCAGAACAACGAGTGGTTCGCATGCCCGCCTCCTTGGTTGACCACGGCAGCGCGTAATTTCTCCGGCAATGTTTCGACGCTGGACACCAGCTTCTCCACGGGCCAGCCGGCGAACTCAGTGCCCTCGACCGCGGCATTGAGGTTATTGATGTAGGTCTGGTGGTGTTTGGTGTAGTGAATTTCCATGGTTTGCGCGTCGATATGCGGCTCGAGGGCATCGTAGGCGTAAGGCAAGGCCGGCAAGGTATAGGTCATATCAATGTGCTCCATAATGGGACGTGGACGGTGGCGTCGCAGCACTTCCCAGCAGCCGATGAGTGCGCGGGTATTCGCCGTGATCGCTGATGAAATTCAGCAGCTCGACGTAGGTCTTGCTGCTCTGGCGCAACGCGGCCTCGCGCAGTGACGGGCTGAGGCGTGGGTCCTGCATGGTCTGCAAGAGGCGCTGATGGATAGCGCAGAGGTATTCGGCGCTTTCCTCAGGCTGGTTCAGGCGCAAGTGCAGGTCCGCCAGGTTGTGATGGGAAATGACACAGGCCGCCACTGCTTCGTCAGCATCCGCCCAGCGTTCGAACAACACTTGGGCCAGGGCCAGGGCTTGCAGATAGGCCTCGCGAGCGTCAACCAACTCGCCTGCCATAAAGCAGCGATTGGCCCGTTCGATCGTGCGTTTCCAGTGCTCCATGGTGAGCCTCCAAAGCAGGGTCGTTGATTACACGCCGCCGGCGGTGAGCTTTTCCGGGTCCAGCAGGACTTCCAGTTGGCTGCGAGGCAGGTCGGTGTGTTCGAGGGCGACATCGATCACCGGGCGGCCTTGCTGATACGCCTTCTTGGCGATTTCAGCGGCTTTCTGGTAGCCGATGATCGGGTTAAGTGCGGTGACCAGGATCGGATTGCGCGACAGCGCTTCCTTGAGCTTGGGCTCATTGACCTTGAAGCTGGCAATGGCCTTGTCCGCCAGCAACCGGCTGGCATTGGCCAGCAGCTCCAGGCTGCTGAGCAGGTTTTGGGCAATGATCGGGAGCATCACATTCAGCTCGAAGTTGCCCGATTGGCCGGCCACCGTGATCACTGTGTCATTGCCAATGACCTGGGCGGCCACCATGGCGGTCGCTTCCGGAATGACCGGGTTGACCTTGCCCGGCATGATCGAAGAGCCTGGCTGCAGCGCCTCCAGTTCGATTTCACCCAGGCCGGCCAATGGCCCGGAGTTCATCCAGCGCAGGTCATTGGCGATCTTCATCAGCGACACCGCCGTGGCTTTCAACTGGCCAGAGACTGCAACGGCGGTGTCCTGGGAGCCAATCAGCGCGAACAGGTTCTTGCCGGGCGTGAATTTCACCCCGGCCAAAAGGCTCAGTTGCTGGCTGAAGCGCCTGGCAAACTCGGGGTGTGCGTTGACCCCGGTACCGACCGCCGTGCCGCCCTGAGCCAATGCTTGCAGCGCCGGTAGCAGGTCCTGCAAGTGACCGATATTGGCCTTGAGCTGCTGCGCCCAGCCGTTCAGCACCTGGCTCATGCGCACCGGCATGGCGTCCATCAAATGCGTACGGCCGGTCTTGATGAACGGGTGAACCGCCTCGGCTTTTTGCTCGATGACTTGCACCAGATGCAGCAGGGCCGGCAACGTTTGCTCGTGCAGCACCAACGCGGCACTGACGTGGATGGTGGTGGGGATGATGTCGTTGCTGCTCTGGCCGCAATTCACATGATCGTTGGGGTTGACCGCCTCGCCCAGCAAACGGCTGGCAAGGGTCGCGATCACTTCGTTGGCGTTCATGTTGGAACTGGTGCCGGAGCCGGTCTGGAAGATATCCACCGGGAAGTGCTGCATGTAGTCGCCTTCCAGCAAGCCTTGGGCGGCATCGACAATAGCCTTGCCCTGCCCTTCGCTGATTTGCTTGAGCTCGACGTTGACCTTGGCCGCGGCTGTCTTGGCCAGGATCAGGGCGCGGATGAATTGCGCCGGCATGGGTTGATGACTGATGGGAAAGTTGTTCACCGCACGCTGTGTTTGTGCGCCATACAAAGCTTCTTGCGGCACATGCAGTTCGCCCATGCTGTCGCGTTCGATACGGGTGTCACTCATCATTAGATCCTTGCACCAAGTCAGAAACGGAAATCGAAGGCAGTAATTCGCAGCTCGCCAATTGCCAGGCAAAGGTCTGCCAGCGCTTGAGGCGGCAGGCACAGTGGGAGAGTTTTTCCAGGTCGCGCAGTGGCCGCCAGGCCTGGTCCAGGCACAGGGAGCGCCAATGCCAGGGCAATGCGACATCAGCGGCGGTGTCGATCAACAAACGAAATGAGGTTTCAGCGATCGTCCACGGATGGGTTGCGGTGCAACACGCCAGATACCGACCTTCGTTCAGGTAGTGCTCAATCAGGCGGGGTTCATTGGGATCCAGGCCACAGCGAATCTGGCGGCTCATCCAACGCCAGCTTTCCAGATAGGGATCCTCATGCAGGACAGAACTCATGAGCCACACTCATTCGGTAATGATATTTATTATTAAATGATATTGAGAATCAAAACAAGAGCAGCCCATTAATCCTGCCGTGACAAGGCAATAAAAAAAGGCGCGCCATCTTCGCGATGGCGCGCCTTTCAGGACGTGCGGGAGGAATTAGCTGCCAGCGACCGTCATGCGTTCGATCAGCACCGAACCCGTGCGAATATTGCTGCGCAGTTCCAGGTCGTTACCCACGGCAACGATCTGCTTGAACATATCGCGCATATTGCCGGCGATGGTCACTTCCTGGACGGCGAACTGAATCTCGCCATTCTCCACCCAGAAGCCCGCCGCACCCCGCGAGTAGTCACCGGTGACCATGTTCAGGCCATGGCCCATCAATTCAGTCACCAGCAACCCGCGCCCCATCCGCCGCAACAACGCCGCCTGGTCTTCATCACCGTGGGTCACGAACAGGTTATGCACACCGCCTGCGTTAGCGGTGCTTGGCAGGCCCAGCTTGCGACCGGCATAAGTGCCCAGCACATAGGACACCAGCTCACCCTTCTCGACAAACGGCTTGGCATAGGTCGCCAGGCCATCGCCGTCGAACGACGAACTGCCCATCGCGCGCATCAGATGCGGGCGCTCGTCAATGGTCAGCCACTCAGGGAACAGCTTCTGGCCGATGGCGCCTTCCAGGAACGAAGACTTGCGATACAGGTTGCCACCGGAAATCGCGCCCAGGAAGCTGCCGAATAAACCACCGGCCAGCTCTGCAGAAAACAGCACAGGCACTTCGCAGGTCGGCACCGGGCGCGCGCCCAGGCGGCTCGCGGCCCGTTGCGCCGCACGCTGGCCAATGCTTGCAGGGTCTGCCAGTAAATCGCCTTGGCGGTTTACGTCGTACCAGTAATCACGCTGCATCTGCCCATTGGCTTCGGCAATCATCACGCAACTGAGGCTGTGACGCGTGGAGGCATAACCACCGATAAAGCCATGGCTGTTGCCGTAGACGCGGCAACCCTGATGGGTGCTCAAGGTGGTGCCGTCCGCATTCTTGATGCGGGCATCGGCATCGAACGCTACCGCTTCGCAGGTCAGCGCCAGCTCGATGGCTTGCTCAGGGGTGATATCCCAGGCATGGAACAGGTCGAAATCCTGCACATCCTTGGCCATCAGCGCCTTGTCGGCCAGGCCCGAGCTTTCATCCTCGGAGGTGTGCTTGGCAATCGCCAGTGCTGCGGCGACGGTCTCGCGAATCGCCTCCGGCCCACTGGCCGAGGTGCTGGCCGAACCTTTGCGCTGGCCCGCATACAAGGTGATGCCAAACCCTTGGTCGCGATTGAATTCAACCGTTTCCACTTCACGCTGGCGCACCGAAGTCGACAACCCTTGCTCCAGCGACACCGCCACTTCACAGGCGCTGGCCCCCTGGCGCTTGGCTTCGGCAAGGATCTGCTCGACTTGTTCCTGCAGTGCCGGTAACGCTTGTGGACCGACGCTTTGGGCTGCACTCATGGTTTTCTCCACTCAAATTCTGCTTTCGGTAATGGCCATCGAGCGACCGGGCCGGACAAGCGGCCCCCGACTGGTTATCATGGCGGCGTTTCTTTGCGGACTGCCACCATGGTTGATTCTTACGACGACTCCCTCGATGGGGAGAAAAGCAAAACCCAGGTCAAACGTGAGCTGCATGCTCTGGTTGACCTTGGCGAGCGCCTTACAACGCTCAAAAAGGATTTGGTTGCCAAACTGCCACTGACCGACGAAATGCGTCGGGCCCTGGCCGATGCGCCCAAGCACACCGCGAATATCGCGCGTAAACGGCACATCTCGTTTATCGGCAAACTGATGCGCGACCAAGACATTGACGCCATTCTGACTTTGCTCGATCAAACCGATGCCTCCACTCGCCAGTACAACGAACGCTTCCACAACCTGGAACGTTGGCGTGACCGCCTGATCTCGGGCGATGACGCGGTGCTGGAGAAATTCGTACTGGACTATCCGGACGCGGACCGCCAGCAATTGCGCTCCCTGATCCGTCAGGCCCAGCACGAGCTGGCGCATAACAAGGCGCCGGCCACCAGCCGTAAAATCTTCAAGTACATCCGTGAGCTGGACGAGACTCAACGCGGTCTGCGCTGATCCTCTTCCCCGGGTGGCGGTCTTCGCCACCCGAAGCTCCGGCTCCTACGATCCCGTGCCACCCACGGTAATCGCATCAATTTTCAAAGTTGGCTGGCCGACACCTACCGGCACCGACTGCCCATCCTTGCCGCACGTGCCCACGCCGCTGTCCAGCGACAGGTCGTTACCGACCATCGACACCTTGCTCATGGCTTCCGGCCCGTTACCAATCAGCGTCGCCCCTTTGACCGGCGCGGTAATCTTGCCGTCTTCGATCAGGTACGCCTCGCTGGTGGAGAACACGAACTTGCCGCTGGTGATATCCACCTGGCCGCCGCCGAGGTTGGCGCAGTAGATACCGCGTTTTACCGAGGCAATGATTTCTGCCGGATCGCTTTGACCACCGAGCATGTAGGTGTTGGTCATGCGCGGCATCGGTAGATGCGCATAGGACTCACGACGACCGTTACCGGTGCGCGCCACGCCCATCAGGCGGGCGTTGAGCTTGTCTTGCATGTAGCCCTTGAGCACGCCGTTCTCGATCAGGGTGGTGCATTCGGTCGGCGTGCCTTCGTCATCGACGCTCAGCGAACCACGGCGGCCGGCCAGGGTGCCGTCATCGACAATGGTGCACAGCTTGGACGCAACCATTTCGCCCATGCGCCCGCTGTAGGCGGAACTGCCCTTGCGGTTGAAATCGCCCTCCAGGCCATGGCCCACGGCTTCGTGGAGCAACACGCCAGACCAACCCGAACCCAGCACCACCGGCAAGGTGCCGGCCGGCGCGGGAATCGCTTCCAGGTTGACCAATGCCTGGCGCAGCGCCTCACGGGCATAGCCCATGGCACGGTCGTCAGCAAGGAAATAACGGTAGTCGGTGCGCCCACCGCCGCCATGTCCGCCGCGCTCGCGGCGCCCGTTCTGTTCGACGATCACACTCACATTGAAACGCACCAGCGGCCGTACATCCGCCGCCAGCCCACCGTCGGTGGACGCCACGAGGATGCGCTCCCACACGCCAGCCATGCTCACGGTCACTTGCTGGATACGCGGGTCCAAGGCACGGGTAGCAGCGTCGATACGCTTGAGCAGCTCTACCTTTTCCGCACGACTGATCACTTCCAAGGGGTTATCCGGCGCATACAACTGCGCCACGTCCTGGGTACTGAACGCCTGCACCGTGCCATTCTGCCCGGCACGGGAGATCGAACGGGCGGCACGCGCCGCCAGGCCCAGGGCCTCCAGGGTGATCGCATTGCTGTAGGCAAAGCCGGTCTTCTCACCCGATTGCGCGCGAACGCCTACACCCTGGTCAAGGTTGAAACTGCCTTCCTTGACGATCCCATCTTCCAACGCCCAGGACTCGGAAATCTGCCCCTGGAAATACAGGTCAGCCGCATCGATACCCGGCCCGGCCAGATCGCCGAGCACGGTTTGCAGGCTTTCGATGGTCACGCCACCGGGTGCCAGGAGGTGATCACTGACTGAGGACAACAACTCGCTCATAGGTTTGGCCTTAAATTCATCGTTCTGAAGCAGGCCGCTGCGCGCCCTGCGAGAAAAAGCGCCGGTGATTGGCCACCGGCATGCGCGCCCGTATCGACGCCTGTTCACTGCTATCGCGTTCGGCCAGTAACACCGCTTCGCCTTGATCCTGTTGCGCCAGCACTCGGCCCCAAGGGTCGACAATCGCCGCATGGCCAAACGTTTCCCGTGGGCCTGGGTGCACACCGCCTTGGGCGGCTGCCAGCAGGTAGCACTGGGTTTCGATGGCACGTGCGCGAATCAGCACATCCCAGTGTGCAGCCCCGGTCACCGCCGTGAAGGCCGAGGGCGCGGTAATCAGTTCAGCCCCCGCCGCACGTAACTCGCTGTACAGCTCGGGGAAACGCAGGTCGTAACACACCGTCAACCCCACACGGCCCACCGGCGTATCCGCCACCACCACATGGTTACCGAAAGCATAGTCGTCAGATTCGCGATAACGACCGCGAGCATCCGCCACGTCCACATCAAACAGATGGAGTTTGTCGTAGCGAGCGACGATTTCACCCTGATCATTGATCAGCAGCGAGCAAGCATTGGGTTTGGCGTGGGGCTGGTCCTTGGGCGGCAGCGGCAATGTGCCGGCCACTATCCATAAGGTGAGGTCGCGGGCGGCCTGTTTCAACCAGGGCAGCACAGGCCCTTGGCCCAACGCCTCGGCGCGGCCAATGTCGGCCAAGTCGCGGCGGCCCATGGCGGCGAAATTCTCTGGCAGCACCGCGAGTTTCGCGCCATCGGCCGCCGCCTGCTCCAGCAGGCGACGCGCCTGGGCGAGGTTGGCCAGCACGTCACTCTGGCTGACCATTTGAATTACCGCAAAGGACATGGGCCGACACTCCATACAGGGCATGGGGCCATGCTACTCCACAGGCTCTCAGTTTGGCTTTTCAAATGGCTTGTCGAAGGTGATTTTTGGATCCTTCCAGGGGCCTTGCACCTTGTATTGCACACTGGCGAAGCGCGAAACCCGGTCACCGATCAGCTTGTCGATCAAAAACAGCGCACCACCAATGGCCGGCGCACCGACAATCAGCGCCGCAATCGGCAGGTTGTTGGTCACAGGCAAGGTGACCAGCAATTTGGCGTCGACGCGATCAGCAACCAGATCCAGGGTGCCGTTAAGCTCCAGGTTGGTGGAAGGCCCGGTCATGGTGATGGGCTCGCGGGTCACGAACACGCCATTACTGGCGGCCAACAAGCCTTTGACCCTGTCGTAGCTCAAGCCCTTGCCGAACAAGTCGGAAAAGTCCAAACGCAAACGCCGCCCAATGGAGTTGAAGTTAAGCAGGCCAAACACTCGCAATGCCTGGGCCCCGCCCTCCACTTCGACGAACTGACCTTTACGGAACGCGGCATCCAGGCTGCCGGAAAACCGCTTGGGCCCGACCCAGGCCGGCGACCCCGGCCAGCGGCCATCCACGTCCAGATGAAAGTCTTCGCTGGTCACCGTAGGCGCAAAACCCCAGCCCTTGAGCACGTCGGCAATGTTGCGGCCATCAAGGCGGCCCTTGTACCAACTGCTGCTGGCGCCTGGCGCACCTTCCCAACCCCCGGCGCCCTTGAGCAGCATGCCCTTGAGGCCAAGGTCGAGGTTATTGAAGGCCAGCCCTTTGGCGGTGGGGCGGATCCTCAGCGACCAGGCCCCGATCAGGTCCGAGCCCTGGAACAGCTGGTCGACGGCAATATCCAGCGCCGGAATGCTTTTTGGGTCGATATCGGCCAGCGGGTCCGGCGCGTTTTCGTCCGCCTGCGCGGTCGGGTCTGGCGCAGGCAATTTCACATACTTGAGGTTGACCGCAATCGGCGCGCCTTTGGCGTCCGGCAGGTTCACCGCGCCCTTGGCTTGCTGGCTATCGAGTTGCAGGCCCCAGGCCGCTGGTTTGCGATCGAGCTGCAAGCTGACCTGGTCAAACTGGGTACCAAACCCGGTCAGTTTGCCCACCTTGAAGTCCGCACCGCTGAGCAGTTGCTTGGCATTGCCACCTGGATCATTGCCCGCGTAGCGATCCACAAGTTTCTTCCAGGGATCGATATCCAGTTCCGACAGCACGCCACGAATGCGCAGGCCCTTGGCACCGGGCAACACGGCATCGCCGTCGCCGAGGAACAGTTCGCCGCGGCCATCATTGAACTTGTCCGGCGGCGCGGCAAAAGTGAAATTCGCCAACTCGCCGTAATCAAACCAGTAACGGCGCTCAGCACCCTGCAAGGTCATGCGAAAGGTGCTGTCACGCCCCTGGCTGGCGGGCATGCCGAACGGTGCCGGCAGGTCCACCGCGACACCCTTGAGGTTGGAGTTGACCATCAACTGGCTGTCCGCGCCGTCCAGGATCACTTGCAACTGGTACGGAATATCGCCGGAGACCGGCAACGGCTGGCTGATTTTCAACCAGTCCGTAAGGCGCTTGACGGTGACCTGGCCATTGGCAGTCACCCGCGTGCTGATATTGCCCGGTTTGCCTTCGGCAAAGATCTGCGCCGTGATGGGGCGGTCGAACGCCTGGGCCGAGATCTTCTGCCCGCTCAGGCCCTTGGCGCTGTCGAAGCGAAAATCACCCTTGAGCTGGGTCAGGTCCAGCGGCGGCTCGGCCAATTGCAGGCGCGCCTTGTCGGTCTTGAAGTCCACCACGATCTTGGGCTCAGTGCCTTTGGCCAGCGGTACGTCCAGGTCCAGGCTACCTTGCAGGTCGCCCTCGCCTTTCCAGCCGGCGAACGTAGACGCCGTGCCGATAGGGGCTTCTTGAAGGATCTTCAGGCCGTCGCCCAAACCGCCGGAGAACCCGCCCGTGAGCAGCAGATGACTGTCCCCGCCCGCTGGGGCGTGGGGGATATTGACGTAGACATCCTTGACCTGGGTGTCGAGCAACTGGCCCTTGCTCGCCAGAATGCGTACGCCGCTCTCCTCGACAAACACTTCGCCATTGACCTTGTTCACATGAGGCCAGCCCGGCTGGAAGGCGAGTTCGGCATCATGCACCTTGAAGAACAGGCTGATATTGCGCGATGCGGGCAGCGCATTGTGGCTGAGCGAGCCCTGGTACTGGAAGAAGCCTTCGTCCACCGCGCCCTTGAGGATCGCCGTGCGCAGCCATTCATCCAGCGCCGGGCTCAACACGGCCGGTAGGTACTTGGGGGTGAAACGGCCATCGCCATCGACCATGCCGACCCGCAGGTCCATGTAGTCTTCCTGGCTGTGGTCGAAATGCAGACGAATCAGGAAGTCCGCCGCCACCTTGCCTTCCTCCCCCAGGACCTTGATATACGGGGCGATCAGGGTGAAGCCTTGCTTGTCCAACTTCCAGGTCAGGCGCGCATTGGCCTGGATGTACTGCCACGGCTTGGCGAAGATCGGATACAGATGCAAGGAAAAGTCCTTGCTGTCCATGCGCAACTCACCTTGGCCCAGGTCGCCACTGATGCTGCCGGACACATTGCGTGCGGCCGGCGCGCCAAAGTAGGCATCGAAGCCGACACGCTCCAGGTTGGCGGCAAAACTGAGTTTGCGATCGGTGGTGTCTTGCGGTCGGAAGTCCACCAGCACATTGCGTAACAGGCCAGTGGCTTTGAGGTGTTCGACGGCCTTGGCGAAACCGTCCGGTAGCGGCGCCAAGGCGTTGAGCAACGGGGTAATGGGGGTCAGGTCGAGGCGGTCGGCCTGCAATTTCCACACTTCCTGTTCCTTGTCGGTCGCCAGGCTTTGCTGCAATTGCAGGCGCGACTCCCAGCGGGTTTCGCCAATGTTCATCGCCAGGGAATCAAACAGCACCTTGAGGCCAGCGTCACTGCGCTGCAGGTAGGCGGTCAGGGCCAGGTTTTCAAGGTGCACCGGCTTACGGTCGGCGTAACTGCCCTTCACTTGGGGCGAATTGAGGCGTACCGCCGCGCTTTGCACCGTGCCTTTGGCCCAACTGAGCCAAAACTCGCCGCCAGCCTTCAATTGCGTCAGCTTCCATTGCTGGGTCAGTTTGGCGGGAATCCACTTGGCCCAGTCGCTTTGCGGCAGGCTCAGGTAGGCATCGACCTCAGCGTCTTGCCACTGGCTGGCACGAATGCGGCTACGCAGGCTGACCGCCAACGGTTGGCCATCGGGCAATGTCAGGCGAGCGTCCAGACGCTGCTGGCTCATGCCGGTATGCAGGCTCAGGCCCACATAGGTCACGGTCACTGGTGCCTGGTCGAAGGGTTGCAGGGTCACCTGGCTGTCCAGCACCGACACGCGCTTGACCATTTGCATGCGCGTCAGCAGTTGTTGCGGGTCCAACGGCTGGTCGTCCTGCACCGGCAAGCCTTGCAGGGTCCAGCGGCCGTCCTGGTCTTCCTTGACACTCAGTTGCAAGCCACTGACTTGCAGATGGGCGATACGCACTTCGCGGGCCAACAGGCTGGCCCACATATCCGGCACCACTTGCACCTGGTCCAGGCGCAAGGCACTGCTGCCCTCGCCGACCATGACGTCGTGAGCCAGCAATACCGGGGCAAACCCGCTCCAGCGGCCTTCCAGGCTACCGATATGCAGCGGTGTATCCAGCGCAGCCTGGGCCTTGGCCTCGACTTCGGCGCGGTATTCGGCCACCAGCGGGGTGAGTTCGCGCCCCAGGCTCACGTACACCGCCGCCAATACCAGCAACAACGCACACAGGCCCAGACTCCAACGGGTCAAAGCGGCAAAAAAGCGTATCAGACGCTCCATGTCAGGCGACCCTCAAAAAACAGTTAGCGGACCGCAGATCAAGGTCTGCCGGTCTCGAAGAAAGTGCACAGTTGGGGATCAGAGCAACACCACGTCGTATTGTTCCTGGGAATACATGGTTTCGACCTGGAAGCGAATGGTGCGACCGATAAAACTTTCCAGTTCGGCGACGTTACCGGACTCTTCGTCTAGCAGGCGATCCACCACCTTCTGATTGGCAAGCACTCTATAACCTTCCGCCTGATAGGCGCGTGCCTCCCGCAGGATCTCGCGGAAAATCTCGTAGCAAACCGTTTCCGGGGTCTTCAGTTTGCCGCGCCCTTGGCAACTGCTGCACGGCTCGCACAGTACCTGTTCCAGGCTTTCACGCGTGCGCTTGCGGGTCATCTGCACCAGGCCCAACTCGGTGATGCCGATGATGTTGGTCTTGGCGTGATCGCGCTCCAGTTGTTTTTCAAGCGTACGCAGCACCTGGCGCTGGTGCTCTTCATCTTCCATGTCGATGAAGTCGATGATGATGATGCCGCCCAAGTTACGCAGGCGCAGTTGACGAGCGATGGCCGTGGCCGCTTCGAGGTTGGTCTTGAAGATCGTCTCTTCAAGGTTGCGATGGCCCACGAAGGCACCGGTGTTGACGTCGATGGTGGTCATGGCTTCTGCCGGGTCCACCACCAGGTAGCCGCCGGACTTGAGTGGCACCTTGCGCTCCAGGGCTTTCTGGATTTCGTCTTCGACGCCATACAGGTCGAATATCGGCCGCTCGCCGGGGTAGTGTTCCAGGCGATCGGCGATTTCTGGCATCAACTCAGCAACAAATTGCGTGGTGCGCTGGAAGGTTTCCCGCGAATCGATGCGAATTTTCTCGATCTTCGGGCTGACCAGATCGCGCAACGTGCGCAACGCCAGGCCAAGGTCTTCATAAATGACGCTGGGCGCGCCAATGGTCTTGATCTGCGCGTCGATTTGGTCCCACAAGCGCCGCAGGTAGCGAATATCCATGAGGATCTCGTCAGCGCCTGCGCCTTCTGCGGCGGTGCGCAGGATAAACCCGCCCGCTTCCTTGATGCCCTCGGCGGCGACGCAGTCGCTGACCACCTTCTTCAGGCGCTCGCGCTCGGCTTCATCTTCGATCTTCAAGGAAATGCCCACATGGGCGGTGCGCGGCATGTACACCAGATAGCGCGAGGGAATCGACAGCTGGGTGGTCAAGCGGGCGCCCTTGGAACCGATGGGGTCCTTGGTGACTTGCACCACCAGGCTCTGGCCCTCGTGCACCAGAGCGCTGATGCTTTCCACCGCAGGGCCCTCGCGCAAGGAAATTTCCGAGGCATGGATAAACGCTGCACGGTCCAGGCCGATGTCGACGAAGGCCGCCTGCATGCCCGGCAATACGCGCACCACCTTGCCTTTGTAGATATTGCCGACGATCCCGCGCTTCTGGGTGCGCTCGACATGCACTTCTTGCAGAACACCGTTCTCTACCACCGCCACGCGCGATTCCATCGGCGTGATATTGATCAGAATCTCTTCACTCATGGCTGGGTCTCGTTCAGGCGTTTTCACAATAGTGACCGTTCGCTTAAGGCTTGGCGCTGGAATACGGCGTTCAGCACACGGTAAGGTTTTGCCAACAGGGTATGCCGAATTGGGCGAGCAGTTGCGCGGTTTCGCAGACTGGCAGGCCCACCACGGCGGAATAACTGCCATTCAGCCCGGCCACAAACACCGAGCCCAGCCCTTGGATAGCATAGCCGCCGGCCTTGTCCTGCGGTTCGCCACTGTGCCAGTAGGTGGTAGCCTCCCGCACAGAAACCTCGCGGAAACGTACACGGCTGCTGACACATCGGGTTTCACATTGCTGGCCGTCGGTCAGGGCGATGGCGGTGAGCACTTCATGCTCGCGGCCGGAAAGGGCCATCAGCATGGCCAGTGCATCAGCCTGGTCCACCGGCTTGCCCAGGATCCGCCCATCGACAATCACCGCCGTGTCGGCCCCCAGTACGCAGGTGCCCGAGGTGTGGCCAAGCGCGACAAAACCTGCCGTCGCCTTGCCCCGCGCAAGGCGCTCGACATAGGCAACGGCAGGTTCGTCGTTCAGGGGAGTTTCATCAATAGCGGCGCTGACCAGGGTGAAGGGCACACCGATCTGGGCCAGCAGTTCACGTCGCCGCGGGGAGCCCGAGGCCAGATAAAGCGAATTCATTGCAGACTCTCCCTGTGGGGTTCGATAACCAGGCAGAGCCTCGCAATCCATTCAATTGATTTTATAGCGACGACGCAGCCCACGCAGGCCAAAACTGATCCAGGGCCATAACAAGGCGCTGACCAGCGCCGGCAGAACCAAGGCCAGGGTCGGCTGGCGGTTGCCGGTCAACGCGCTGAGCCATAGTTGCACCAACTGCGCCAGGCCGAAGATCACCAGGATCACCAGGCACTGCTGCCACATCGGGAACATGCGCAAGCGCTGCTGCAGCGACAGCACCAGAAAGGTAATCAGGGTCAGGATCAACGCGTTCTGGCCCAGCAAGGTGCCATACAACACATCTTCGGCCAAACCCAGGCACATGGCCGTGACCATGCCCACCTTGTGCGGCAGGTTCAATGACCAGAACGCCAGCAACAAGGCCAGCCAGAGCGGGCGCAGGATTTCCATGAACTGCGGCAGCGGCGAGACGCTGAGCAGCAAGCCGATGGCGAAGGTCAGCCAGACGATCCAGCCATTGCGTGAATGAGTACCCGCCATTAGTCCCCCCTCTGCGGTGTGGTGGCCGGAGCGGCGGTCGGTTTAGCCGGGCGCGCGTTATGCGCGGCAGGTTTGGCCGGCGTTGCCACAGGTGCTGCAGCTGCCGGTGCAGGTGACGTGGCTGGCGCGGGTGCAGGTGGGCCAACAAAAGCAGGTTTTGGCACCGTGGCCGGCACGATAGGCGCGGTGCCATTCTGCTGGTCCTCCGCTTCCTGGGCCTGGGCAGCGTCGTTAGCGCGCTCTTCCGGGGTGCGGTTGTCGCTGAACACCAGCAGCAGGTAACGGCTGCGGTTCAGCGCGGCAGTCGGTACCGCCCGAACGATAGCGAACGGCTGGCCGGAATCGTGGATCACCTCTTTGACCGTCGCCACCGGATAACCCGCCGGGAAGCGCTGGCCCAGGCCAGAGCTGACCAACAGGTCGCCCTCCTTGATGTCAGCGGTGTCGGCCACATGGCGCAGTTCCAGGCGTTCCGGGTTACCGGTGCCGCTGGCAATCGCGCGCAAACCGTTACGGTTGACCTGTACCGGAATGCTATGGGTCGTGTCCGTCAGCAACAGCACCCGCGAGGTGTAGGGCATCAACTCCACCACCTGGCCCATCAGGCCACGGGCATCGAGCACCGGCTGGCCAAGCACCACACCGTCGCGCTCACCCTTGTTGATGATGATGCGGTGGGTAAAGGGGTTGGGGTCCATGCCGATCAGCTCGGCCACTTCGACCTTTTCGTTGACCAGCGCGGAAGAATTGAGCAACTCGCGCAGCCGAACGTTCTGCTCGGTGAGGGCCGCCAGCTTTTGCATGCGCCCCTGCAACAGCAGGTTTTCAGTCTTGAGTTTTTCGTTCTCGGCGACCAGTTCGGTGCGGCTGCCAAATTGGCTGGACACGCCCTGGAAGAGACGTTGCGGCAGGTCGGTGATCCAGTAGGTCTGCATCAACACCAGCGACATCTGGCTGCGCACCGGCTTGAGCAGTGCAAAGCGGGCATCGACCACCATCAGCGCGACCGAAAGCACGGTCAGCACCAATAAGCGCACACCCAATGAGGGGCCTTTGGCGAAAAGCGGTTTAATAAGCCGCTCCTCCCAGGCAAATGTTCTCTTTATTCATACGGCATCAAACCGGCCTGGATGCAGATTGAAGAAGATAAACGCCAACAGGCAGCACTGCAAAGTGCTGCCTGCCGACGAAGCATGAACCATCCAGGCAATCTTATTCGCTGGAGAGCAGGTCCATGGTGTGTTTATCCATCATTTCCAGCGCACGACCACCGCCACGGGCAACGCAGGTCAGCGGGTCTTCGGCGACGATCACTGGCAGGCCGGTTTCCTGGGCCAGCAACTTGTCGAGGTCGCGCAGCAAGGCGCCACCACCGGTCAGTACCAGGCCACGCTCGGCAATATCGGAAGCCAGCTCCGGCGGCGATTGTTCCAGGGCACTTTTCACCGCCTGAACGATGGTGGCCAGGGACTCTTGCAGAGCCTCCAGCACTTCATTGGAGTTCAGGGTGAAGGCACGTGGAACGCCTTCGGCCAGGTTGCGACCGCGCACATCGACTTCGCGCACTTCACCGCCTGGGTAAGCGGTGCCGATTTCCTGCTTGATGCGCTCGGCGGTGGATTCGCCGATCAGGCTGCCGTAGTTACGACGCACATAAGTGATGATCGCTTCGTCGAAGCGGTCGCCGCCCACGCGCACGGATTCGGCATACACCACACCGTTCAGGGAAATCAGGGCGATTTCGGTAGTACCACCACCGATATCCACCACCATCGAACCGCGCGCTTCTTCCACCGGCAGGCCGGCACCGATCGCAGCCGCCATTGGCTCTTCGATCAGGAATACTTCACGGGCACCGGCGCCAAGGGCCGATTCACGGATGGCGCGACGCTCCACCTGGGTGGACTTGCACGGAACGCAGATCAGCACGCGAGGGCTGGGCTGCAGGAAACTGTTTTCGTGAACTTTGTTGATGAAGTACTGCAGCATCTTTTCGCAGACGCTGAAATCGGCGATCACGCCATCCTTCATCGGACGAATGGCAGCAATATTGCCTGGTGTACGGCCGAGCATGCGCTTGGCCTCGGTGCCAACGGCAACGACACTTTTCTGATTACCATGGGTCCGAATGGCCACAACCGATGGCTCATTCAGAACGATACCGCGCTCGCGCACGTAAATAAGGGTGTTGGCAGTGCCCAGGTCAATGGAGAGATCGCTGGAAAACATGCCACGCAGTTTCTTGAACATGGGGAAAGGACCCTAGGCAACGCGTGGGTAAAAAAGTGCGGCAAACTCTAACAACGACAGGGATTTTGGGCAAGGCGCCAATGTGCTAAATTGGCCGACTTTCTGTGCACCAACCCCCACAATCGCGGCCTTATGACCGTAGAAATGCGGTAGTGTTCCGACAATCTAACACACGGACGCCCTCCGTTCTGTTTTCCACTGGAGAATCCCATGGCGCTTGAACGCTCCGACGTGGAAAAAATCGCACATTTGGCCTCGCTTGGCCTTAATGATGCCGATCTTCCACAGACCACCGCAGCCCTGAACAGCATTCTCGGGCTGGTCGACCAAATGCAGGCCGTGAATACCGACGGCATCGAGCCCCTGGCTCACCCACTGGAAGCCAGCCAGCGCCTGCGCGCAGACGTCGTGACCGAACGCAATAATCGCGAGGCCTACCAGTCCATCGCGCCAGCGGTCGAAAACGGCCTGTACCTGGTTCCGAAAGTCATCGACTAAAGGGAAAGAGCCTTTCATGCATCACATGACTCTGGCCGAGATCGCCCGCGGTCTCGCCGACAAATCGTTTTCTTCCGAAGAGCTGACCCAGACCTTGCTGGCGCGTATCGCCGCGCTCGATCCGAAGGTCAACAGCTTCATCAGCCTCACCGAGGAGCTGGCCCTGAGCCAGGCCAAGGCCGCCGACGCCCGTCGCGCCAACGGTGAGAACGGCGCGCTGCTCGGCGCACCGATCGCCCACAAGGACCTGTTCTGCACCCAGGGCATTCGCACCAGCTGCGGCTCGAAGATGCTCGACAACTTCAAGGCGCCCTACGACGCCACTGTGGTCGCCAAGCTGGCCGCCGCCGGCGCCGTGACCCTTGGCAAGACCAACATGGACGAATTCGCCATGGGTTCGGCCAACGAGTCCAGCTACTACGGTGCGGTGAAAAACCCGTGGAACCTGGAACACGTCCCGGGTGGTTCGTCCGGTGGTTCGGCTGCGGCCGTGGCCGCACGCTTCCTGCCGGCCGCTACCGCCACCGATACCGGCGGTTCGATCCGCCAGCCAGCCGCCTTCACCAACCTCACCGGCCTGAAGCCGACCTACGGTCGCGTTTCCCGTTGGGGCATGATCGCCTACGCCTCAAGTCTCGATCAGGGCGGCCCTCTGGCACGCACGGCTGAAGACTGCGCAATATTGTTACAAGGCATGGCAGGCTTCGATAAACAGGACTCCACCAGCATCGACGAGCCAGTGCCGGACTACAGCGCCAGCCTGAACACCTCGATCAAGGGCCTGCGCATCGGCGTGCCGAAGGAATACTTCAGCGCTGGCCTCGACCCGCGTATCGCCGAACTGGTGCAAAACAGCATCAAAGAGCTGGAAAAGCTTGGCGCCGTGATCAAGGAAATCAGCCTGCCGAACAACCAGCACGCGATTCCCGCCTACTACGTGATCGCGCCAGCAGAGGCCTCTTCCAACCTGTCGCGTTTCGACGGCGTGCGCTTCGGCTACCGCTGCGAGAACCCAAAAGACCTCACCGACCTGTACAAACGCTCCCGTGGCGAAGGCTTCGGCAGTGAAGTGCAGCGCCGGATCATGGTCGGGGCCTACGCCCTGTCGGCCGGCTACTACGACGCGTACTACCTCAAGGCGCAAAAAATCCGTCGCCTGATCAAGAACGACTTCATGGCCGCCTTTGAAGAAGTCGATGTGATCCTCGGCCCGACCGCGCCGAACCTGGCGTGGAAGATCGGCGCCAAGACCGGCGACCCGATCGCCGAATACCTGGAAGACCTCTACACCATCACCGCCAACCTCGCGGGCTTGCCGGGCTTGTCCATGCCCGCAGGTTTCGTCGATGGCCTGCCGGTGGGCGTGCAATTGCTCGCACCATATTTCCAGGAAGGCCGCCTGCTCAATGTGGCGCACCAGTACCAGTTGAACACCGACTGGCACACCCGCACCCCTACCGGCTTCTGAGGAGAACACTATGCAATGGGAAGTTGTGATCGGGCTGGAGATTCATACCCAGCTCGCCACCCAATCGAAGATTTTCTCCGGTAGCGCCACCACGTTCGGCTCCGAGCCCAATACCCAGGCCAGCCTGGTAGACCTGGGCATGCCCGGCGTGCTACCGGTGCTGAACCAGGAAGCGGTGCGCATGGCGGTGATGTTCGGCCTGGCGATTGACGCCGAAATCGGCCAGCACAACGTGTTTGCGCGCAAGAACTACTTCTACCCGGACCTGCCCAAGGGCTACCAGATCAGCCAGATGGAACTGCCGATTGTCGGCAAGGGCCACCTGGACATTCCCCTGGAAGACGGCACCATCAAGCGCGTCGGCGTCACCCGTGCACACCTGGAGGAAGACGCCGGCAAAAGCCTGCACGAAGAATTCCCGGGCGCCACCGGTATCGACCTGAACCGTGCCGGCACGCCGCTGCTGGAGATCGTGTCCGAGCCGGACATGCGCAGCGCCAAGGAAGCCGTGGCCTACGTCAAGACCATCCACGCGCTGGTGCGCTACCTGGGCATCTGCGACGGCAACATGGCCGAAGGCTCGCTGCGTTGCGATTGCAACGTGTCGATCCGCCCCAAGGGCCAGGTCGAGTTCGGCACCCGCTGCGAGATCAAGAACGTCAACTCGTTCCGCTTCATCGAGAAAGCGATCAACAGCGAAGTACGTCGCCAGATCGAGCTGATCGAAGACGGCGGCAAGGTGATCCAGCAAACGCGCCTGTACGACCCGAACAAAGACGAAACCCGCGCCATGCGCAGCAAAGAGGAAGCCAACGACTACCGTTACTTCCCCGACCCGGACCTGTTGCCGGTGGTGCTGGAGGATTCGTTCCTCAATGACATCCGCGCCACCCTGCCGGAACTGCCGCAGCAAAAACGCGAGCGCTTCCAGGAGCAGTTCGGCCTGTCGGTCTACGATGCCAGCGTATTGGCCTCCAGCCGTGAACAAGCCAACTACTTCGAAAAAGTCGTGAGCATTGCCGGCGACGCCAAGCTGGCGGCCAACTGGGTGATGGTCGAGCTGGGCAGCCTGTTGAACAAACAGGGCCTGGAAATCGACGACGCGCCGGTCACCGCCGAACAACTGGGTGGCATGCTGCTGCGCATCAAGGACAACACAATCTCCGGTAAAATTGCCAAGACCGTGTTCGAAGCGATGGCCGCCGGTGAAGGCAATGCCGACGAGATCATCGAGAAGCGTGGCCTCAAACAAGTCACCGACAGCGGCGCGATCTCGGCCGTGCTCGATGAAATGCTCGCGGCCAATGCCGAACAGGTCGAGCAATACCGCGCCGCGGACGAAGCCAAGCGCGGCAAGATGTTCGGCTTCTTTGTCGGCCAGGCGATGAAAGCCTCCAAGGGCAAAGCCAACCCGCAACAGGTGAACGAACTGCTCAAAAGCAAGCTCGAAGGCTGATCCATGATCGTTCCCACGCTCTGCGTGGGAACGCCTCACGGGACGCTCCGCGTCCGCTTTTGTGACGCGTAGCGTCACCAGCTGCATTCCCACGCAGAGCGTGGGAACGATCCAACGGGGACATCTTGAAATGAAGCGTCTACTCGGCCTCCTGGCCCTGTCCTCCCTGCTGGCCGGTTGCGCCAGCGGCCTCATCGACCCCAACGGCTACGACGAAACCGGCACCGCGTCCTATTACGGCGCCAAGCACCATGGCAAGAAAACCGCCAGCGGTGAACCTTTCAACCAGAACGCCTTGACCGCCGCCCATCGGCGCCTGCCCTTCGGTACGCAGGTCAAGGTGACCAACCTCGACAACAACCGTTCTGTCGTGGTGCGTATCACTGATCGCGGCCCGCATACCCGTGGCCGCCTGATCGACGTTTCACGCAAGGCTGCCGAGCAGTTGCGCATGCTGCGCAGCGGTACCGCACGGGTACGCGTGCAAGCCCTGAACAACTGATCGAGGCAGCCTTGAGCATTTTCGGATTGAACGCCCTCTCACCCTGGAGCCTGCTCGAACTGGTGGGCGGCCTGATCTTGCTGATCATCGGCGCTGAAATCCTGGTACGCGCCGCAGTACGCCTGGCGGCGAGTCTCAAGGTTCGGCCACTGATCATCGGCTTGAGCATCGTCGCCTTCGGCAGCAGTGCGCCGCAGATGACCGTCAGCCTTCAGGCCACGCTGGCCGGCAACACGGATATCGCTGTGGGCAGTGTCATCGGCAGCAGTATCTTCAACATCCTCGTGACCCTGGGCTTGTCCGCACTGATCATTCCGTTGCGGGTCTCGCGGCAACTGGTGCGCGTAGATATCCCGGTGATGATCGTCGCCGGCCTGCTGGTATTTATCCTGGCGGCTAACGAAATGCTGACGCCCTTCGATGGCGCCGTGCTGCTGGTGGCGCTGGTGGCCTACCTTGGCGTATTGCATTATCAGACGCGTCATTCCCGCCGCCCGCGCACTCTGGACACCGTGGCGAAGGCGCCATGGCTGAGCAGTGTGCTGCTGATGCTCGGCGGTTTGCTGGTGCTGGTGCTGGCCGGGCATTTGTTGCTCGGCGCAGCGGTGGATGTAGCGGGCGATCTCGGATTGTCGGAGCGCGTCATCGGCCTCACGTTGATCGGCGTCGGCACCTCGCTGCCGTGCCTTGCCACATCGCTGATCGCCGCGTTGCGTGGCGAACGGGAGATCGCCGTGGGCAACGTGATCGGCAGCAACCTGTTCAACCTGCTCGGAGTGCTGGGCTTTACCGCACTGGTGGCGCCGACGCCGCTGTCGGTCTCGCCCAACGCCCTGGACTTCGATTTACCGGTGATGCTCGGCGCCATCATCCTGTGCCTGCCGGTGTTCTATACCGGCTATCGGGTAACACGTATCGAAGGGCTGGTGCTGCTGGGGCTGTACCTGGCGTACGGGCTGCATGTCATGGCCTTCACCACTGGCATGCCGCTGGCCAACAAGCTTGAACAATTGATGCTGTATTACGTCCTGCCAGCGTTAGGGGCTCTGCTGTTGTTCACCTCACTGCGCGCCTGGCACCGCCAACACAAGAGGGAATCGCAATGACCGAACAGAAAAAACCCGGGGTTGAAGTACGTCGCCAGGTCATGGGCGATGCGTTCGTCGACCGCGCCCTGGGTAATGCCACGGCGTTCACCCAACCGCTGCAGGACTTCGTCAATGAGCACGCGTGGGGCAGCGTCTGGAACCGCGAAGGGTTACCGCTCAAGACCCGCAGCCTGATCACCCTCGCCGCCCTCACCGCCCTCAAGTGCCCGCAGGAACTCAAGGGCCATGTGCGCGGTGCGCTGAATAATGGCTGTACGGTGGAGGAGATCCGCGAAGCGCTACTGCATTGCGCGGTGTATGCAGGGGTGCCGGCGGCGATTGATGCGTTTCGGGCGGCGCAGGAAGTGATTGAGGCGTATCAGGCCGATCAGCAGTGACTGTCCTGTAGCTATCGCAGGCAAGCCAGCTCCCACACTTGAGGGTATTCACACGCCCACATGTGGGAGCTGACTTGTCGGGTCGCCGCATCGCTGCGATGGGGCCTCAAGCTGCCCGCCGATTTCAGATCCAACCACCCGCCTGCAACACAAAAATCCCGATATTCGTGGTCACCGCCGCCATCAGCGTGGTGATCACGATAATCGCGGCCGCCAGCTCATGATTACCCTGCGCCGCCCGGGCCATCACAAAGCTTGCGGCGGCGGTCGGCGCGCCGAAATACAGGAACAGAATCCCCAACTCCGGCCCTCGGAACCCCAGCAACCACGCGCCCAGGGTGGCGATCACCGGTAGCCAGATCATCTTCATCAGGCTCGCGCTCAACGCCATGTTGCCGCTCTTGCGCAGCGCGGCCATGGACAAGGTGCCACCGATGCAAATCAACGCCAGGGGCAGCGTGGTATCGGACAGGTACTGCAAGGATTTTTCAAGCCAACCGGGCACGCCGATCTGGAAGTACGCGAACGGCGTAGCGACGATCACGCTGATAATCAGCGGGTTGGCCAATACGCTTTTGAAGATGCTCCACGGGTCGGACTTGATCACCGGGCTATAGACCGCCAGCACAATGGTCGACAGCGTGTTGTAAAAGAGGATCACCAGCGCAGCGAGGATCGCGCCCAGGGATATGCCGTAATCGCCGTACATACTGGCCGCCAGTGCCAGGCCGATGACCCCGTTATTGCCACGAAACGCGCCCTGGGCGTAGATGCCTCGGTCTTCGCGCTTGCAGCGAAAGATCGCCCAACCCCAGGCCACGGCAAAGCTCACCAGGGTGGCGACGCAGAAGTAGATGAGCAGGCCCGGCTTGAGCGCCGAGTGCAGGTCGGCATGCAGAATGCCAAGGAACAGCAGCGCCGGCATGGCCACGTTGAACACCAGGGACGATGCGGTGTGGATAAAGTTGTCGTTGATCCAATTGATGCGCTTTAGAAACACGCCCAGGAACAGCATGGCAAACACCGGCGCGGTGATGGTGAGGGTGGTGAGGAAGATTGCCAGCATGCCGGGGAGAACCTTGGTGGGCGTCGTTAGTTGGCTAATGATAAGCCAGTACGAGCGGGTTCGTGTGGGCAACGCCATTCAAATGTGGGAGCTGGCTTGCCGTCGTAGGAGCGAGCTTGCTCGCGAGAAACTCCCAGGCGCCGCGTTCATTCAGTTAACACGCGTTATCGTTGGCGTCTTTCGCGAGCAAGCTCGCTCCTACAGGGTTAGCGCCTGGTCTCAGGTAATCGGCGCCGGGTTGAACAGCGTGATGTCGTTATGCAGCTTATGCCGCTCTGCCCAGGTCTGCTTCTTGCCGCTGGCCACATCCAGATAGAAGTGGAATAGCTCCCAACCCAGCTCCTCGATACTCGCACGCCCCGTCGCAATGCGCCCGGCGTCGATATCGATCAGGTCCGGCCAACGCTGGGCAAGCTCGGTGCGGGTGGAGACCTTCACCACCGGCGCCATCGCCAGCCCATACGGCGTGCCGCGCCCGGTGGTGAACACGTGCAGGTTCATCCCCGCTGCCAGTTGCAAGGTGCCGCAGACAAAATCACTGGCCGGTGTGGCGCAGAAGATCAGGCCCTTTTCCTTGAAGCGCTCGCCAGGGCCAAGTACGCCGCTGATGGCACTGCTGCCGGATTTGACGATGGAACCCAACGACTTCTCGACAATATTCGACAGCCCGCCCTTCTTGTTACCCGGCGTGGTATTGGCGCTGCGGTCTGCCTCACCCTTGGCCAGGTAACGGTCATACCAGTCCATTTCCCGGACCAGCTCGCGGGCAACGTCCGGGTTCTTCGCGCGTGAGGTCAGCAGGTAAATCGCATCGCGCACTTCAGTCACTTCGGAAAACATCACCGTCGCGCCGGCGCGCAGTAACAGGTCCGAGGCATACCCCAGCGCCGGGTTGGCGGTGATGCCGGAGAACGCATCGCTGCCGCCGCACTGCATGCCCAGGATCAACTCGGAGGCCGGCACGGTTTCGCGGCGACGCTGGTTGAGTTTCTTCAAGCGCACGTCGGCCAGGGCCATGATCTGCTCGATCATTTCGGTAAAGCCATGGCTGGAATCCTGCAAGCGATACAGCCACGGCTCGCTCAGGTCCACGGAGCTGTCGTTGTCGTGCATCACCTGGCCGGCCTGGAGCTTTTCACAGCCCAGGCTGATCACCAAGGCTTCGCCGCCCAGGTTGGGGTTGCGCGCCAGGTTGCGCACGGTGCGGATGGGGATGTAGGCATCCGTCGCCGTAATCGCCACGCCGCAGCCGTAGCTGTGGGTCAGCGCCACCACGTCATCGACATGCGGGTACTGGGGCAGCAACTCGTCCTTGATGCGCTTGACCGCATGGTCCAGCACGCCGGTAACGCATTGCACGGTGGTGGTAATGCCGAGGATGTTGCGCGTGCCCACGGTGCCGTCCGCATTGCGATAGCCCTCGAAGGTAAACCCCTCCAGGGGCGTCTGGGTTTCAGGCACCTCGGTGGACAGCGGCAAGCTGTCCAGCGGCGGTGCGGTGGGCATGCGCAACTGGTCCTCCTGCACCCAACTGCCACGCGGAATCGGCGCCAGGGCATAACCGATGGTCTGGCCGTAGCGAATAATCTGGCCGCCCTCGGGGATGTCTTCCAGCGTCACCTTGTGGCTCTGCGGGATGAAATCCACGGTGACCAGGCCGTCGGGAAACTCGGTACCGGCGGGTACCCCTTGATCGTTCACCACGATCACCACATTGTCGCGCTCGTGCAAACGGATCGAGCGCGGCGAGTCGGCATGTTCAATCAACTGCATCACACGAACCTCAGGAATGCGCTTGAGAAAGGTTGGTCAACTCTGGGCCCTGGGTAGGCGGCTCCTTGAGCACCACGCGCTTGATCGGGCCGACAATCACCAAGTAACTGAACACCGCCACCAGCGCGTTGGCGCCCACGAAGACCAGCGCCCATTTGAACGAGCCGGTGGTGCTGATGATGTAGCCAATCACAATCGGCGTGGTGATCGAGGCCAGGTTACCGAAGGTGTTGAACAAGCCGCCACTGAGGCCGGCGATTTGTTTCGGTGAGGTGTCGGATACCACCGCCCAACCCAATGCGCCCACGCCTTTGCCGAAGAAGGCCAAGGCCATGAAGCCCACCACCATCCATTCGATGTCTACGTAATTGCACGCCACGATGCTGCTGGAAATCAGCAGGCCACCGATGATCGGCGCCTTGCGTGCGAAGGTCAGCGAATGGCCTTTGCGCAGCAGGTAGTCGGAAATCACCCCGCCGAGCACTCCGCCGATAAAGCCGCAGATCGCCGGTAACGAGGCAATGAAGCCGGCCTTGAGGATGGTCATGCCACGCTCCTGCACCAGGTACACCGGAAACCAGGTCAGGAAGAAGTAGGTGATGCCGTTGATGCAGTACTGGCCCAGGTAGACGCCGAGCATCATGCGGTTGGTCAGGAGCTGGCGGATGTAATCCCACTTCGGCCCGTCGGTTTTCTTACCCTTGCCCTTGTCCTGATCCATATCGACCATCGCGCCATTGGCGGCGATGTGATTGAACTCGGCTTCGTTGATCATCGGATGCTGGCGCGGGCTGTGGATAACTTTCAGCCAGATCAGCGAGAAAACAATGCCGATCACGCCCATCACGATAAACACGTGCTGCCAGCCGAAGCGATAGACGATCCAGCCCATCAACGGCGCGAACAACACCGTGGCGAAGTACTGGGCCGAGTTGAAGATCGCCGACGCAGTGCCGCGTTCAGCCGTAGGAAACCACGCCGCAACAATACGGGCATTTCCCGGAAACGAGGGCGCCTCGGCCAAGCCCACCATGAAGCGCAGCATGAACAGCGCGACCACCGCAGTGGAGACGCCAAACTCACCGACATAGCCTTGCAGCACGGTGAACAGCGACCAAGTGAAAATGCTCAGGGCATAGACTTTTTTCGAGCCGAAACGGTCGAGCAGCCAGCCACCGGGAATTTGTCCGGCCACGTAGGCCCAACCGAATGCAGAGAAGATATAACCGAGGGTGACCGCGTCGATACCGAGGTCTTTTTGCAGGCTGGAGCCGGCGATAGCGATGGTGGCCCGGTCGGCGTAGTTGATCGTGGTCACCAGGAACAGCATGAGCAGGATCAAATAGCGGACGTGGGTCGGCTTGGTCGCTTGCATGTAGAAGTACTCCCACTAATTATTTTTTTTGCGGGTAATGATTTTGTATTGCCTGGTTGCGCCTCCCTGTAGGAGCGAGCTTGCTCGCGAAGAACTTCAACGATTACGCGGGCATTCAGGATGCACGCGGTGAATTTGAGTTTTTCGCGAGCAAGCTCGCTCCTACAGAGAGGGTGCTGCGTGTTACGAACCGATGTAGCTGGTTTTCACCACGGTGTAGAACTCTTGCGCATAGCGACCCTGCTCACGCGAACCGTAGGATGAACCCTTACGGCCACCAAATGGAACGTGGTAATCCACCCCTGCCGTCGGCAGGTTGACCATCACCATCCCGGCCTGGGAGTGGCGCTTGAAGTGGTTGGCATATTTGAGCGAGGTGGTGGCAATACCGGCCGACAAGCCGAACTCGGTGTCATTGGCCATGGCCAGCGCCGCCTCGTAGTCCGCCACGCGCACCACGTTGGCCACCGGGCCGAAGATCTCTTCACGGCTGATGCGCATGCCCGCTTCACTGTCGGCAAACAGTGTGGGCGCCAGGTAATAGCCTTCGGTGTCGCAGGTCACCAGGCCGCCCCCACTCACCAGCCGGGCACCTTCGCTCTGGCCGATGTCGATGTATTTCAGGTCCTGATCCAACTGGGCCTGGGATACCACCGGGCCAATGTCGGTGCCGCTATTCAAAGCGTGGCCCACCTTGATCGACTTCATGCGCTCGGCCATGGCGGCGACAAACTGGTCGTGGATCCCCGCGGTGACAATCAAGCGGCTCGAGGCCGTGCAACGCTGGCCGGTAGAGTAGAACGCACTCTGTACCGACAGCTCGACAGCCTGCTTGAGGTCGGCATCGTCGAGAATGATTTGCGGGTTCTTGCCACCCATCTCCAACTGCACCTTGGCCTGGCGCGATACACAACTGACCGCGATCTGACGCCCAACGCCCACCGACCCGGTGAAACTGATGCCATCGACTTTCGGGCTGTTGACCAACACGTCGCCGACCACACGGCCACTGCCCATCACCAGGTTGAACACACCGGCGGGGAAACCGGCGCGGGAGATGATTTCGGCCAAGGCCCAGGCGCAGCCCGGCACCAGCTCGGCAGGCTTGATCACCACGCAGTTGCCGTAGGCCAGGGCCGGGGCGATTTTCCACGCGGGGATGGCGATCGGGAAGTTCCACGGGGTGATCAGACCCACCACACCGAGGGCTTCGCGGGTCACTTCAACGTTGACGCCCGGGCGCACCGACGGCACGTAATCGCCCGACAGGCGCAAGCATTCACCGGCGAAGAATTTGAAGATATTGCCGGCGCGGGTCACCTCGCCAATGGCTTCGGGCAGGGTCTTGCCCTCTTCCCGGGCCAGCAGGGTGCCGAGTTCTTCACGACGGGCGAGGATCTCGCTGCCGACTTTATCCAGCGCATCGTGACGCGCCTGGATACCGGAGGTGGACCACGCCGGGAACGCGGCGCGGGCAGCGTCGATGGCCGCGTTGACTTGGGCCACGTCGGCTTTGGCGTATTCGCCAATGGCGTCGGACACATCCGACGGGTTGATGTTGGTGCAGTAGTCGGCGCCGGTTACCCATTCGCCATTGATGTAGTTCTCAAAACGCTTTGCCTGGGACACGAATCTTCTCCTGACGCAAAAGGCCGCTGATTGCTCAGCGGCCTTGTGGATAATTTATTGCGCGCCTTGCTTGTCGATCAGCGCGGCGAGGGCTTCGTACTCTTCCGGCAGCAGGTCGGTCAGTGGCGTGCGCACCGGGCCTGCGTCATAACCGACGATTTTCGCACCGGCCTTGACGATGCTCACCGCGTAACCGGCCTTGCGGTTACGGATATCCAGGTATGGCAGGAAGAAGTCGTCAATGATCTTGCCAACGGTGGCGTGATCTTCGCGGGCAATGGCGTGGTAGAAATCCATCGCCGTCTTGGGGATGAAGTTGAACACCGCCGAGGAGTACACCGGCACGCCTAGGGCCTTGTAGGCCGCGGCGTAAACCTCTGCGGTCGGCAAGCCACCGAGGTAGCTGAAACGGTCGCCCAGGCGACGGCGGATCGACACCATCAGCTCGATATCACCCAGGCCATCCTTGTAGCCGATCAGGTTCGGGCAGCGCTCGGCCAGGCGCTCCAGCAGCGGTGCGGTCAGGCGGCAGACATTGCGGTTGTACACCACCACGCCGATCTTGACCGACTTGCACACGGCTTCAACGTGGGCGGCAACCCCGTCCTGGCTGGCTTCGGTGAGGTAGTGCGGCAGCAGCAACAGACCTTTGGCGCCGAGGCGTTCGGCCTCTTGGGCATACTCGATGGCCTGGCGGGTGGCACCGCCTACACCGGCCAGGATCGGCACGCTGGACGCACAGGTATCCACGGCGGTTTTCACTACTTGGGAATATTCGCTGGCCGCCAGGGAGAAAAACTCACCTGTGCCACCTGCGGCGAACAAGGCGCTGGCGCCATAAGGGGCCAGCCATTCCAGGCGCTTGATGTAACCCGCCTGGTGGAAATCACCCTGGGCGTTGAAATCGGTCACCGGGAAAGACAGCAGACCGTGGGAGAGGATGGACTTCAGTTCTTGTGGATTCATTATTCGAACACCCTGGGCGAAGACTTTCTAACGAAAGGTTGTTGTTGGTTTTGATGATGTCGTACGTCATCGTACAACTATAAATAGATTCGTCAACTGCAATTCATCCGGCGTAATCCCGCGAAGGCTTAAGACGCGGCTCTTGACGTAGGAAATTTCTCACCTATGATTCAGAAAGCTGTATGCATATACAGTTATCACGGAAGATTCCTACGACATAGCAAGGAGCTAACATGTCAGGTCTTGAACTCGCAGCACCCGAAAAAACACCACCTACCCTGCGCTTCGAAGGCGGTGAACACACCGCCATCGGCGATGACACCCTGCTTCGCTTCGTCAAGGACGCCCCGGCCATTCCTGCGCGCCAAGTCGAACTGCACCTGCCCAACGGGCTTGCGCTGACCTATGGCCAAGTGATCGCCCTGGGCGGCGACTTCTATGGCATCCCCGGCCAACCGATCAGCGAGGGCAATTCTCCGGCCGAGCGCGTGCAACGCTTCACCGCGGCCTTCAATTCTCTTGCCGTGTTGCCTGCTTCACGGGAAGAAGCGCAGAAGATCCTGGCGGTGATGCAAAAGGAGATCAACGCCGTCAACCAGGCGATCAAGGACGGCAAACAGCCTCATGAAGCCTATGACGCCTTGGGAGATACGTTGTCGGAGGAGTGGAACCGTATTACCGGTGGGGGCAGTGCTGTTTCGGCCCTCGTGCCGCTGGGCCGCTACCTGAAGCTGGCAGCGGACAACGCCGACCACTTCGGTGAATGGGCCCTGTCCGCCTACTTGGCCGGCCATACGGCAGCCTTGCAACAGGCAGTAGTGGCCCATCAGACCGGCACCGACCAGGCCCTGGAATTGGCCTACGCCATGAACAGCTTTGCCGATCATTTTTTGACCGACCTGTTTTCCGCCGGCCACCTGCGGGTACCGCGCAAACAACTGGCAGCGGTCGTGACGCCTGGAGAACTCGGCTCGCTGATCAGCCGCTTCATGCACGATGAAGACAGCAAATTCGGGCTCAAGGTGCGCAATGCCATGGGCGCTCAGTGGCATGCCTACGGCGACAAGCTCTACTTCGACAGCATCGACGCCGACAATCGCGTGCAGGTCAAACGGGCGGTACAGGCCTCGGCAGATGAAATCTTCGAAACCTTCATCAGCGGTATCGCGCCCTCCCCGGCTGAGTTCAAGGCACCGCTGTATGTGCCCGACCTGAACGCCGCGCAAAACCCGGCGAATAACTTCTCGCCGCTGTTCAAGATGGAGGGGGACAAGGTGCTGCGGCGCAAGGACGTCAACGATTTGAACGACAAGCACTGGACCAATGATTGGTGGGGGTGGAGTACGTACTTGCGGCTTAAAGACTACAAGCCAAACCAACCCGTCAACTAACGGCTGGCATGATCGTTCCCACGCTCTGCGTGGGAATACAGCCTATGACGCTCCGCGTCACCCTGCGAGGGCTTGAGAAGTTCACGCGCATCGGGACGCGGAGCGTCCATAGAGGCGTTACCACGCAGAGCGTGGGAACGATCAGACCCGCTGCGCCTCTGCCTCTTCATGGGCATGGCGCAGTCGTTCGCGACTGTTGGTCAAATGCAAGCGCATCGCAGCCCGCGCCGCATCCGAATCCTGGCGGGCTATCGCCTCGTAGATCTCTTCGTGTTCGCGGCTCAAGCGGCTCATGTAGTGCTGTTGATCATCATGGGCCAGGCGCGCCGAATTCAGGCGGGTACGCGGAATGATGCTGGTGCCCAGGTGGGTCATGATGTCGGTGAAGTAGCGGTTGCCGGTAGACAGTGCAATTTCCAGGTGGAAGGCAAAGTCCGACGCCACCGCATCGCCGGCGTGGGCCGCACTCTCATTCAAGGCATCGAGGGCCGCACGCATGGCCGCCAGTTGCTCCTCGCTGCGACGCAGCGCCGCGAGGCCCGCAGACTCCACTTCCAGGCTGATACGCAGCTCCAGAATCGCCAGCACATCGCGCAAGGTCACCACGGTGGCCGGGTCTATGCGAAAACCGCTGGGGCTTGGCGTGTCCAGCACGAAGGTGCCGATACCGTGGCGAGTCTCGACCTGCCCCGCCGCTTGCAGGCGCGAGATGGCTTCACGCACCACCGTCCGGCTGACGCCATGGGCGTCCATGATCGCCGACTCGGTCGGCAGCTTGTCGCCGCGTTTGAGCTGGCCATCGCGGATCTGCTCGGACAACACCGTGACCAATTCCTGGGCAAGGCTGCGGCGCTTGCGGGGAAGACGTGGGGCGGCGTTGGCGTTTTCCATGATGAACCATCTTTCTCGACGAACTAAAGACCGCATCATAGCCCATGGTGGTTGTACGATCACCGTTCTGGCGCGACTTTCATCCATATCCTTCACGCAAAAAAAATGCCCCGACCGACGTCGGGGCATTTTTCAGATGGATCTGTAAGCGAAATCCGCCTACTTCACCACTTTCAAGCTTGGCCGACCGCTAGGGCGCGGCGGCTCGGTATCCGGTGGCGGTACATCATCACCGTCTTCGCCTTCGATCGTTTCGTCATCCTCCAAAGGCGACTCCAGATCGAACACCATGCCCTGGCCATTTTCCCGGGCGTAGATCCCGAGGATGGCACCGATGGGCACGAACAGCGTATGGGGCACACCGCCGAAACGCCCTTCGAAGCTCACCGCTTCGTTGTCCATGTGCAGGTGGCGCACGGCACTGGGCGATACGTTCAGCACAATCTGTCCGTCACTGGCAAAACCCTGGGGTACCTGAACCGCAGGAAATTCGGAATTGACCAGCATGTGCGGGGTGCAATCGTTGTCCACAATCCACTCATAGAGCGCGCGGACCAGGTAAGGTCGACTGGAGTTCATCAACGGCTCCTTAAGCCTTAGCGCATATCACGTTCGGCACCAGACAGACTTGCCTGGAAAGCCTCACGCGCAAACTGGCGCTCCATGTAATCAAGCAACGGCTTGGCCGGCCGTGGCAGTTCAATGCCCAGAATCGGCAAGCGCCAGAGTATGGGTAATAGGCAGCAATCCACCAAGCTTTGTTCCTCACTGAGGAAAAAAGGTTTATCGGCGAACAACGGCGAAACGCCGGTGAGGCTCTCGCGCAATTCCTTGCGCGCCTGCACACGAGCGGCTTCTTTGGAACGCGAATCCAGGATCACATCCACCAACCCGCACCAGTCACGCTGGATCCGATGGATCAGCAGGCGGCTGTTGGCACGCGCCACCGGGTACACCGGCAGCAAAGGCGGATGAGGGTAACGCTCATCCAAGTATTCCATCACCACGGTCGACTCCCACAACGCCAGGTCACGATCGACCAGGGTGGGCAAGCTGCCGTAAGGGTTCACTTCGATCAGCTTCGGCGGCTGACGGCCCGCCTCCACACTGATGATCTCGGCGCTGACACCCTTCTCTGCGAGCACGATGCGTACTCGGTGGGAATAGTGGTCGGCGGGGTCGGAGTAACAGGCCAACCGGTTGGTCACGCCCATGGCGGTCCTCCTCGCTTGTTGAAATTATCGAAAGCTCAAAAACGAGCGCGCCCAGAAAGCATCCCTGTAACGTCCGGTTCAAACCGACGCTACGTGTTCAGAGATGCCGCTGGGCGCGCAAGATTAACAGCAATTGCTTACGGTTGGATCAATGCACATCCTTCCAGTATTCACGCTTGAGCAAATAAGCGAATACAAAGAAGAAAGCCAGGTACAGCAAGACGTAGGTACCGATGCGCTGATGCTGCAGTTTGACCGGGTTGGCCGAGTAGGCCAGGAAGGTCACCAGGTTCTTGACCTTCTCGTCGAACTGCTCTTCGTTCAGCGTACCGGTCTTGGGCACGATGGTCAGTTGATCGCACGCTTCATGGGTCAGCGGCGTGCCGGTCAACGGATCATATTGCTTCTTGCCGTCTTCAACGATCTGAACCTGTTTGCATCCTACCACCTGGCGCCCCTGCAGGCCGACCAGAACGTTCGGCATGCCGACGTTCGGGAAGACTTTGTTGTTCACGCCATAGGGGCGTGCAGGGTCTTCGTAGAAGGATTTGAGGTAACCGTAGAGCCAGTCGGTACCGCGTACACGAGCCACCAGGGTGAGGTCGGGGGGCGCGGCGCCGAACCAGGTCTTGGCGTCGGCCGGCTGCATGCCGATGTTCATGTGGTCGCCGATCTTGGCGCCTGTGAACACAGCATGGCTGAGCATCACCTCATGGGGAATTCCCAGGTCATCGGCAACGCGCTCGTACCGTTGGAACTTGGCGCTGTGGCACCCCATGCAGTAGTTGGTGAATGTACGCAGCCCATCCTGCATGGCGGCTTTGTCAGACACATCGATATCGACTTTTTCCAGCTGCGCACCATGTTCGGCAGCGAAGGACAGTAGCGGCAGCGCCGCAAGCACGAATGCAACGAGTAATTTTTTCATCAGCCAGTCACCCTTTCCGGAACCGGTTTGGTCTTCTCGAGCCGGGTATAGAACGGCATCAGAATAAAGTAGGCGAAGTACAGGAAGGTGCAGACCTGCGACAGCAAGGTCCGTTCAGGGGTGGGCGCCAATACACCCAACACACCCAGGATCACGAACGAAATGCAGAACACCCACAGCCAGATCTTGCTCAGCCAGCCTTTGTAGCGCATTGACTTGACCGGGCTACGGTCGAGCCACGGCAGCACGAACAGCACCGCGATGGCCGCGCCCATGGCGATCACGCCCATGAGTTTGTCGGGGATCGCACGCAAGATCGCGTAGAACGGCGTGAAGTACCAGACCGGGGCAATGTGCTCAGGTGTCTTGAAAGCGTTGGCCTGTTCGAAGTTAGGCTTCTCCAGGAAATAACCACCCATCTCCGGGAAAAAGAACACGATCGAGCAGAACACAAACAGGAACACGACCACGCCGACAATGTCTTTCACGGTGTAGTACGGGTGGAACGGAATGCCATCCAGCGGGATGCCGTTTTCGTCCTTGTGCTTCTTGATGTCCACGCCATCCGGGTTGTTGGAACCCACTTCGTGCAGCGCCAGGATATGCAATACCACCAGGCCCAGGATCACGATCGGCAAGGCCACCACGTGCAAGGCGAAGAAGCGGTTCAGGGTGATGCCGGAGATCAGGTAGTCACCACGAATCCACTGGGTCAGGTCGTTGCCGATCACCGGGATTGCGCCGAACAGCGAGATGATCACCTGGGCGCCCCAGTAAGACATCTGGCCCCAAGGTAGCAGGTAGCCCATGAAGGCTTCGGCCATCAGCGCCAGATAGATCAACATGCCGAAGACCCACACCAGCTCACGGGGCTTCTGGTACGAGCCGTAGAGCAGGCCGCGGAACATGTGCAGGTAGACGACGATAAAGAACGCCGACGCGCCGGTGGAGTGCAGCAGGCGCAGGATCGAGCCGTACTCGACATCACGCATGATGTATTCGACAGAGGCAAACGCCTCTTCCGCCGACGGCGTGTAGCTCATCGTCAACCACACGCCGGTGACGATCTGGTTGACCAGCACCAACAGGGCCAGGGAGCCGAAGAAGTAGAAGAAGTTGAAGTTTTTCGGCGCGTAATATTTGCTGAGATGGTCTTCCCACATTTTAGTGGCGGGGAAGCGCGCATCCACCCAATCCATGAACTTGCTCATCACGCGTTCTCCTTGTCGAGGCCAATGACAATGATGTCGTCAGATTCGTAATTGTGAGGAGGAACCGGCAGGTTCAGGGGGGCGGGCTGGGATTTGTAGACGCGGCCCGCGAGGTCATAGTGGGAACCGTGGCACGGGCAGAAATAACCGCCGACCCAGTCTTTGCCCAAATCGACAGGCGCCACTTCCGGGCGGAAGGTAGGTGAGCAACCCAGATGGGTACAAAGACCAACCAGCAGCAGAATCTCTGGTTTGATCGAACGTGCTTCGTTCTTGGCGTAGGCGGGCTGGTCGGACTTTTCGGATGTCGGGTCAGACAGCTGGCCTTCGATCTTCTTCAGATTCCCCAGGATTTCCTCGGTACGACGAACAATGAAAACCGGCTGGCCGCGCCACTCAGCAATCATCTGCTGGCCTGGCTCGATCTTGCTGACATTCACCTTCACCGGTGCACCTGCGGCTTTCGCCTTGGCACTGGGAAACCATGACCCCACGAACGGGACCGCAGCCCCCACCGCTCCTGCAGCACCCACCACGGACGTGGCTGCTACCAAGAAGCGACGCCGGCCTGCATTCACGCCGTCATTGCTCATTCAGTCCTCTCCCATCAGCTTTTTGGCCTGTTAAATCAGGCGTCTACTAAGTGTTGAATCTTTACTTATAAAAATTTTGACGGATGGTAATGAAAAGCCCCACGTATGACAAGGGAATTGCCCGGGGCTCCGTCTCCAGGCCTTGTAGTATAGGGGGTCTACGGATGTGGCAAGTTGTCACGGCGAAAAATGTGCATAAATCACAGGCAATAAAAAACGCCCAGCTCCGTGAGGAGCTGGGCGTTTTTGTGGAACGTAAAGCGAATTAACGCTTCGAGTACTGCGGACGCTTACGCGCTTTACGCAGACCGACTTTCTTACGTTCAACTTCACGAGCATCGCGAGTCACGAAGCCAGCTTTGCGCAGAGCGCCACGCAGGGTTTCGTCGTACTGCATCAGAGCGCGAGTGATACCGTGGCGGATTGCGCCAGCTTGACCACTTACACCGCCACCGATAACGGTGACGTAGATGTCGAACTTTTCAACGGTCTCGGTCAATTCCAGCGGCTGACGAACTACCATGCGGGCAGTTTCGCGGCCGAAGAAGTTGTCCAGGGAGCGGTTGTTGATCGAGATGTTACCAGTGCCCGGACGCAGGAAAACGCGTGCGGTTGCGGTTTTGCGACGGCCAGTGCCGTAATTTTGAGTCGCCGACATAATGAACTATTCCGTTAAAACTTCAGTTCTTGGGGCTGCTGAGCAGCATGAGGGTGTACAGCGCCCGCATAGACTTTCAGCTTGCGAAACATATCGCGACCCAGTGGGCCCTTAGGCAGCATGCCTTTGACCGCGATTTCGATCGGGGCTTCAGGCTTCTTGGCAATCAGGCCTTCGAAGTTGGAAGACTTGATACCGCCTGGGAAACCGGAGTGACGGTAGTACATTTTGTCGCTTGCTTTGTTGCCGGTTACACGAACCTGCTCAGCATTGATGATGACGATGTAGTCGCCGGTATCAACGTGCGGGGTGTATTCAGGCTTGTGCTTGCCACGCAGACGGCTGGCGACTTCAGTGGCCAGACGACCCAGGGTCTGACCAGCGGCGTCGACGACAAACCAGTCGCGCTGAACTGTTTCCGGTTTTGCAGTAAAAGTTGTCATTCTTTAATAGCCTCAGGGGCCGCCTGTAAATTTAGACGGCGGATCTTACTGAATAGTGCGTACTTTGACAAGGTCAAAGGCAGCCGGATACAGACGCTATCGGGGGCTCGGGTCGGCGCGTCCGTTCAACGGCAAGATTCTTCGGCAGGCGGCGCATCACTTCCACTGCAGAAAGAGGTGGGCAATTATGCAGATTGCGAAAAAAAATTCAACCTGCTTTTATGATTGTTTTACCCCGAAGGAGTACCCGATGGATTACCGACAGCTGGGCCGCACCGATCTGAATGTCAGCGCGATCGCGTTGGGCACCATGACCTGGGGCGAGCAGAACAGCGAGGCAGAGGCCTTCGCGCAGATCGAAAGGGCCAAGGCCGCGGGGATCAACTTCCTCGACACCGCAGAAATGTACCCGGTGCCGCCCAAGGCCGACACCTACGCCACCACCGAGCGCTACATCGGCAACTACTTCAAAAGCCGTGGCGACCGCGCCGACTGGATTCTCGCCAGCAAGATCGCCGGCCCCGGCAACACCATCGACTATATCCGCGATGGCCACCTGCGCCACAACCGCAAGCACATCGCCGCAGCCCTGGACGCCAGCCTCAAGCGCCTGCAGACCGAGTGGATCGACCTCTACCAACTGCATTGGCCGGAGCGCAGCACCAACTTCTTCGGCCAGTTGAGCTACAAGCACAAGGACGAAGACGACCTCACCCCACTGGAGGAAACGCTCGAAGCCCTGGATGAACAGGTAAAGGCCGGCAAGATCCGCCACATTGGCCTGTCCAACGAAACGCCGTGGGGCGCCATGAAATTCCTCGCCCTGGCCGAAGCCCGCGGTTGGCCGCGCGCCGTGTCGATCCAGAACCCCTACAACCTGCTCAACCGCAGCTTTGAAGTGGGCCTGGCGGAGGTTGCCATTCGTGAACAGTGCGGCTTGTTGGCTTATTCGCCTTTGGCGTTCGGCATGCTCAGTGGCAAGTACGAAAATGGCGCTCGCCCGGCCAAGGCGCGCCTGACCGAGTACAGCCGCTTCAGCCGCTACTTCAACCCGCAATCGGAAGCGGCGTGCAGCCGGTATGTGGCTCTTGCGCGGGAACATGGCCTGGACCCGGCGCAGATGGCGCTGGCGTTTGTGACACAGCAGCCGTTTGTGACCAGCAATATCATTGGGGCCACATCACTGGAACAACTGGACAGCAACATCGCCAGTGCCGAACTGAAATTGTCGAAAGAGGTGCTGGAAGGGATTGAGGCGATTCAGAAGGATCATCCGAATCCAGCACCTTGATTGATCCGCACTGATCGTTCCCACGCTCCGCGTGGGAATGCCGCCTCGGACGCTCTGCGTCCGCTTTCAGAGTCGTGACGCGGAGCGTCACATGAGGCGTTCCCACGCGGAGCGTGGGAACGATCAATCAAGAGCACCTAACAATCAAAGCGCCCGCGCAATGATCTCTTTCATGATCTCATTGGTCCCCGCATAAATGCGCTGCACCCGCGCATCCGCCCAGGCCCGGGCAATCGGGTATTCCCACATGAAGCCGTAGCCGCCATGCAACTGCACGCACTCATCGAGCACATTGCATTGCAGGTCCGTGGCCCAGTACTTGGCCATCGCCGCTGTGGGCACGTCCAGCTTGCCTTCCAGATGCAAGGCCATGCACTGATCGACAAACACGCGGCCAATCTGAATCTCGGTGGCCATCTCCGCCAGCTTGAACCGGGTGTTCTGGAAATCGGCAATCGCCTTGCCGAACGCCTTGCGCTCTCGCGTGTACTCGAGGGTCCATTGCAACGCTGCTTCGGCTGAGGACAGCGCGCCAATCGCCACGGTCAGGCGTTCTTGTGGCAGCTCCTGCATCAGGTAGGCAAAGCCCATGCCCGCCTGGCCCAGCAGGTTTTCCTTGGGCACGCGCACATCCTGGAAGAACAGTTCCGAGGTGTCCTGCGCCTTCATGCCGACTTTCTCCAGGCGCTTGCCCTTGTCGAAGCCCGGCGTGTCGGCTTCCACCAGGAACAGACTGGTGCCCTTGGCGCCAGCCTTGGGGTCGGTCTTGGCGACGACAATCACCAGATCGGCCAGGTAGCCGTTGGTGATAAAGGTCTTGGAGCCGTTGATCACGTACTCATCACCCTCCAAAACCGCTGTGGTCTTGACGCCCTGCAGGTCGGAACCAGCGCCCGGCTCGGTCATGGCAATGGCCGTGACCATCTCCCCGGAGATCAACTTGGGCAGGTACTTGTGCTTCAGTGCTTCACTGCCGTAATGCAGGATGTAAGGCGCGACGATATCCGAGTGCAGGGAAAAGCCGATGCCGGTCAAACCCAGGCGGCTGACTTCTTCGATCACCACCGCGCTGTAGAGAAAATCCGCGCCCAGCCCGCCATATTCCTCTGGCAGGTGGGAACACAACATGCCCGCCTCCCCCGCCTGGTTCCACAGGTTACGTTCGATATAGCCCTGCTTTTCCCATTGCCCATGGAAGGGCACGGCGTGCTTTTCGAGAAAGGTGCGCACGCTCTCACGGAAGAGTTCGTGCTCCGAGCTGAACAAGGTTCTAGGGATCATGGGTCACCTGCGTGGATTGTCGGACAAGGACGAGCCCACAGAGCCTATGCCCCGAAGGCGTCACGGGACACTGGACACATGCGACAAAAAATAAGACGATCCAGCCGTCTGGTGACCACTTTCCCCTATAAGAATAAATGAAATTATGTCTAACCAAATCTCCACGCCGTTGCGGCGCGTCAGCATTTTGGCCATTGATCGGGTATTCGCTTCAACCCTCATGCAAGCCAAGGATTTCTTCCATCTCGCCAGCCTGCGCCATGGCAAACAGCAAGGCCTGGGCCTGACCCCAGGGTTCGAAACGCGCCTGGTCAGCCCCGACGGCCAGTCCGTGCGCAGCTTCAGCGATGTGATCATGCCAGTGGACGGCGGCCTCGAAGACGCCGACATCATTGTGCTGCCGGCCTTCTGGGACGACTTCGATGCCCTGTGCTCCCGCTACCCGCAGGTGCTGCCGTGGCTGCGCGAACAGCACGCCCGCGGCGCCGTTCTCTGCGGCGAGGCCACCGGGGTGTTCTGGCTGGCCGAAGCCGGGCTGCTCGATGGCAAGGAGGCGACCACCTACTGGCGCTTCTTCAATGCCTTCACAGAGCGCTTCCCCAAGGTGCAACTCAACCAGGACAAGCACCTCACGGATGCCGATAACCTGTATTGCGCCGGCGGCACCACGTCGGCCTGCGACCTTTATATCTACCTGATCGAACGCTTCTGCGGCGCCAACATCGCCCAGGCGGTGGCCCGCGACATTCTCTATGAGGTGCAGCGCAACTATTCACCGGGGCGGATCGGGTTTGGCGGGCAGAAGCTGCATCAGGACGTGATCATCCTGCAGATCCAGCATTGGCTTGAAGAGCACTTTGCCGACAAATTCCGCTTTGAAGACGTTGCCCGGGAACACGGCATGAGCATCCGCAACTTCATGCGCCGCTTCCAGACCGCCACCGGTGACAAGCCGCTGCACTACCTGCAGCGCCTACGCATCGAAACGGCCAAGGGCTTGCTCTCGGGCAGCCGCAAGAGCATCAAGACCATCAGCTACGAGGTGGGTTACGACGATGCGAGTTTCTTTGCGCGGCTGTTCAGGCAGCACACGGAGTTGTCGCCGAACCAGTACAGGCAGCAATTCCAGCAAGCCGCCTGACCTCAGACCAACACAAACCATTGTGGGAGCTGGCTTGCCTGCGATGACGGTGTATCAGCCAGCCTATAGTTGGCTGATACACCCCCATCGCGGGCAAGCCGGCTCCCACATTAGATATCCATTGAGCCGGAGATTGATTAAGGCTTGTGCCCGCGCGACAGGAACTCGTGGGACTGCATCTCCAGCAAACGGCTCAGGGTGCGCTGGAATTCGAAATTCAAGCGGCCGCCGGTATAGAGGTCCTTGAGTTCGACTTCCGCCGAGATGATCAGCTTGACGTTACGGTCGTAGAACTCATCGACCATGTTGATGAACCGTCGGGCGATATCGTCGGTGGTCACGCCCATCTGTTCCACACCACTCAAGATCACGGCGTGGAAGATCTTGCCAAGCTCGATGTAATCGTTCTGGCTGCGTGGCCCATCGCACAGTTGGCGGAACTCGAACCAGGCCACGTCATCGCAGGTGCGCAGCGCGATGATTTCGCGGTTCTCGATCATCAGCTTGTCGTTTTCCACCGCTTGCGTGCATTCCGGCGTCAGCGCACGGAAGCTTTTCTTCAGGCTTTCGTGCGCCGCTTCGTTGAGCGGGAAGTGGAACAGCTCGGCTTGCTCCAGGTGACGCAAGCGGTAGTCGACGCCGCTGTCGACGTTGACGATATCGGTGTTCTGCTTGATCAGCGCAATGGCCGGCAGGAAGCGCGCACGTTGCAGGCCGTCCTTGTACAGGCCATCGGGCACGATGTTCGACGTGGCCACCAGGGTCACACCGTTCTTGAACAGTTCTTCCATCAGCGTGCCGAGGATCATGGCGTCGGTGATGTCAGAGACGAAGAATTCATCGAAGCAGATCACCCGGGCCTCTTGGGAGAAACGCTTGGCGATGATGGTCAGCGGGTTTTTCTCGCCCGGCAGGGTCTTCATCTCTTCGTGCACGCGCTTCATGAAGCGGTGGAAGTGCGTACGCACCTTTTCCTTGAACGGCAGCGCTTCAAAGAAGGTGTCTACCAGGTAAGTCTTGCCACGGCCCACGCCGCCCCAGAAATACAGGCCCTTGACCGGCGTGTGGTCTTTCTTGCCAAACAGCTTGCTGAACATCCCTGGCTTGCTTTGCGACGCGGCCACGAGGTCCTCGTACAGGCGCTGCAAATGACGCACGGCATTTTCCTGGGCCGCGTCGTGGAAGAACTCGGGGCGTTTCAGATCAGCTTGATATCGTTCTAGGGGCGTCATAATTTCGTTAGCAAGGCAACAAAAACGGGCCGACACTGTAACGACGGCCCTGGATAATGGCAATCAACCCTTGGTCGGGTTAATCCTCGATTGGGGCTAACGCAGCGCGCAAGGCTTCGATACCGGCATCTCGTTGCGCAGCATCCACGTAGAAAGCCGAGCTTTCTGCCACACACTCACCGTCGAGCCAAACATTGAAGCCATACGCTTCGGTGCGAATGTCCAAAGTTTGACCGGATTGCAATTGCTTAATCACCGCGCCGGCCTTTTTACCATCAGCAAATTCGCTCGACAGCAACAATGGCGAGCCATCGGCTGCAAGCACACGAAAGCGGAAGCTATCGCCTTCGCGGAAACTGAGGATACGTGAAGACTTTGCAGCTTTTTTCTTGCTGTTACTAATGGTGAAGTTGTCTTGGTTGACGAACGAACGCAGGCCCACCGCTTCACGCAGCTCGGCCAGGAACGGTGCCGCCACAGCGCGGGCCTTCTTGGCGCCGACCTGCAGCAGGTCCTCCATGTCCGATGGGCGCGCCATCAGTTGATGGTAACGCTCGCGCGCTTCGCCGAGCTGGCCGTCGAGCAGTTGGAACAGACGGTTCTTCGCCTCGCCCCAGCTTAGGCCTTCTAGCAGCTCGCCACGGAATTGGGCTTCCTGGGCCTTGGTCGCAAACGCCTGGTAGAGGGTGAACAGGTGCGAATTGTCCGGATCCTTGGCTTCGCCTGGCGCGCGGGAGTCGGTGACGATCCGCGAGATCGCGTCCTTCATGTCCTTGGCGCTGGTGAACAATGGGATGGTGTTGTCGTAGCTCTTGGACATCTTGCGGCCATCCAGGCCCGGCAAGGTGGCCACGCTTTCTTCGATCAACGCCTCGGGCATGGTGAAGAATTCTTTACCGTTGCCGAACAGGTGGTTGAAGCGCTGGCCGATGTCGCGGGCCATTTCCACGTGCTGGATCTGGTCGCGGCCCACCGGCACCTTGTGCGCGTTGAACATCAGGATGTCCGCTGCCATCAGCACCGGGTAGCTGTACAGGCCCATGCTGATCCCCGCATCCGGGTCTTCGCCGTTCTCCACGTTCTTGTCCACCGAGGCCTTGTAGGCATGGGCGCGGTTGAGCAGGCCCTTGGCGGCAACGCAGGTCAGCAGCCAGGTCAGCTCGGGGATTTCCGGGATGTCCGACTGGCGGTAGAACGTCACCCGGTTCACATCCAGACCACCGGCCAGCCAGGTCGCGGCGATTTCCATACGCGAGCGCTGGATGCGCTGCGGGTCATCGCATTTGATCAGGGCATGGTAGTCGGCCAGGAAGTAGAAGGAATCGGCATTCGCGTCTTCGCTGGCGAGGATCGCCGGGCGAATCGCACCGGCGTAGTTGCCCAGGTGCGGCGTGCCGGTGGTGGTGATGCCGGTGAGGATACGGGTACGGGTCGTCATGGGTGATCGCTTGTCATCAATTCGAAAGGCGTGGCAGCACCAGATCCTTGAGATCGGTCAGCTTGCCGTGAAAAAAGTGTCCGCATTCTGCCACTTTCAGCAACTCATGGGGGCGTTTGAGGGCGGCGGACCAGTCGTAGACCAGCTGCGGGTCAACCACTTCGTCGCTTTCCGGTTGGATCAGGGTCAACGGGCAGCCCAGCGGTAACGCGTCGGTATCGCGCAGGCGCATCACCGCAGCGGCAATCATGAACAGGTGTGCGAGCTTTTCACCTTTGGCTTCCAGGCGGCCGCCGAGGCTGGCGGCCACATACCCACCGAAAGAAAAACCGAGCAAGGTGATTGGCAGGTCCGGGTGCTTTTCCCGCAGCCAGGTGGCGGCCGCTTCAGCATCGTCGACCTCACCGGTGGACATATCGTGAGTACCGGCACTGGCACCTACGCCACGGTAATTGAAGCGCAAAGTAATCAAACCCGCATCGCGGGCAGTGCGTTGCAGGGTCGAGACGACTTTATTGAGCATGGTCCCCCCCTGCACCGGGTTAGGGTGGCAAACCAGCGCCAGGCCACGTGGTTCGGGGTGATCCAGGTACAAGGCTTCCAATTGGCCCACCGGGCCATCGATCAAAACGGGGGTTTCACGCATGAGCAAGGATGAACTCCGTGACCTCTCAAGGGGTCGACTCGTCTAGCTAAAAGTCTGTGCATGGCATCATTGCGAGCTTAATCGCGGTATACAGCGCAGGTTTGAGCCGTTAACGTAAAGCAAAGCCGTTTATAGAGGAAGGACTCGTGGAACACTCGCTCTTAGTTTGGTTGTTGCCGACTCTTGCCCTGGTTGCCGGTGTCGCCATTGGTTTCCTGGTTGCCCGCCTGCTGCCGAATGCCGCGCCTAACCGCACGCAGCGTCAGCTGGATGACATTCAGGAACGTTTTGACAGTTATCAGAACGAGGTTGTTACCCACTTCAACAGCACCGCGACCCTGGTCAAGAAGCTCACCCAGAGCTACCAGGAAGTACAGGATCACCTCGCCGATGGCGCTAACCGCCTGGCCCTCGACGACATCACCCGCCAGCGCCTGCTGGCCGCGCTGCATTCCGATGCACCGCAAACCCCACGGGAACGCCTGACCCCGCCTCGGGAAAACCAGGAGCCACCACGGGACTACGCGCCAAAGACGCCGAACGCTCCAGGCATGTTGGATGAGCATTACGGCTTGAAGAAGTAAGTCATCTTCGAGCAACAAAAAGCCCGGCTGATCGATGATCTGCCGGGCTTTTTGTTGGGTGCCTGAACCATCAGACAACACCATGTCCCTGTGGGAGCTGGCTTGCCTGCGATAGCGGTGTGCCCGTTGACACACCTGCCTCAGGCACTCCGCCATCGCGGGCAAGCCCGGCTCCCACATTGAGCGAGCAGGCACTCAAGTGAGTTGTCGTTCCTGCAACCGCCCACCGTCGATGCGCACATGCCGCCCATGGAAACGCTTGAGGCTGCTGCGGTGGCCGACGCTGACGATGCTCAACCCCGGCAATTGATCGATCAACGCCTGGTACAAGGTTGCCTCGTCTTCTTCATCCATGGCCGAGGTCGCTTCGTCCATGTACAGCCATCGCGGTGCAAACAACAGCGCACGGGCAAAGGCCAGACGCTGTTGCTCGCCGGGCGAGAGCATGCGTTGCCAGTGGTTGGCTTCATCCAGGCGGCTGACCAGATGGGGCAGGCGACAGGTTTCCAGCACCTGTGCATAACGTTCTGGTGAATAGACGCTGTCGTCCTGTGGATAACTCAACACGGCCTTGAGCGTACCAATCGGCAAGTAAGGCTTCTGTGGCAGGAACAGGTAGCGTGTCGCCGGCAGGCGAATGCTGCCATGACCGGCGGGCCACAGATGCCCCATCGCCCGCAGCAAAGTGCTCTTGCCGCTGCCGGAACGCCCGCTGAGCATAACGCGCTGGCCAGGCTCCACGGTCATGTCGGCGTCGGTGAGCAAATGGCGGCCGTCGGCCAGGTCCATGCCCAGGTCCTTGATCACCAGGCGCTCGCCTTCAGGGCGCACGTCGATCGCCGGCGTGCGTTGCTCGTTGTCGCTCATGGCCTGCTGGAAACTCAACAGACGGTCGCTGGTGGCGCGCCATGTCGCCAGCTCCGAATAGGCGTTGATAAACCAGCTGAAGTTCTCTTGCACGTTGCCGAACGCCGAGTTGATTTGCATCAGCTCGCCCAGCTCGATCTTGCCGGTGAAGTAGCGCGGCGCGGCGACGATAAAGGGGAAGATGATCGCGATCTGGCTGTAGCCAGCGGTGAAAAAGGTCAGGCGCTTGGACACTTTCATGATGTCCCAGAAGTTCTGCCAGACCTTGCCGAAGCGCGAACTCAGGCGTTGCCTTTCATTCGGCTCGCCGTTGTACAGGGCAATACTTTCGGCATTCTCACGCACCCGCACCATGGAAAAACGCAGGTCCGCTTCGAAGCGTTGCTGTTGGTTGCTCAGGCCGATCAAGCGCCGGCCGATCAAGTGCGTCAGCCAACTGCCCACAGCGGCGTACAGCAGTGCACACCAGAACATGTAACCGGGGATGGTGACGCCGAACACTTCGATGCTACCCGAGACGCCCCACAGGATGATCGAGAATGACACCAGGCTGACCACGTTACGCAGCAACCCAAGGCCCAGGCTCAAGGTACCGGAGGTGAAGTTGTTAAGGTCTTCGGAAATCCGCTGGTCCGGGTTATCGGTGTAGCCGCCCTGCTCCAGCTGGTAATAATTCTTGTGGGCCAGCCAACGGCTGAAGTGTTTTTCGGTGAGCCAGGCGCGCCAGCGGATTGTCAGCATCTGGGTCAGGTAAAGGCGGTACACCGCGCCGAGTATCGCCACCGCCGCGATCCCGCCGAAATAGCCGATCAGTTGCCAGAAGGCCGCGGTGTCTTTCTTCTCCAGGGCGTTGTAGAAGTCTTTGTACCAGTGGTTGATCCACACGGAGATCGCCACGCTGAACAGCGACAGGCCAATCACTGCGGCCAGCAGCAGCCAGGCCCTGCCCTTCTCTTCACTGCGCCAATAGGGTGTGATCATCGCCCAGGTTCGGCGGAAGAATTGCCCACGCACCGCGTCGTTGACCGCGCGATATTCAGCATTCTGATTCATCGTTCAGGCTCGGTAGGAAAAAGTCACAGGCGTTTGAACCGATCATAGGTGATCGGTTCGTGCGTCCGTGCAGCCTGAAGCGAGTTGTTCAGTCGCCGTTCAGCGTCGTACCGGGCGCTTCTGCAACTTGCGTTGCAGCGTGCGGCGGTGCATGCCCAGGGCGCGGGCGGTGGCGGAGATGTTGCCTTCGTGTTCGGTCAACACGCGCTGGATGTGTTCCCACTGCAGGCGGTCCACCGACATCGGATTTTCCGGCACCAGGGTGTCGAGGTCGGCATGCTCGGACAGCAAGGCGGCCAGCACGTCGTCGGCATCCGCGGGTTTGCACAGGTAATTGCAGGCGCCGCGCTTGATCGCCTCGACGGCGGTGGCGATGCTGGAGTAACCGGTGAGGATCACCACGCGCATTTCCGGGTCGAGTTCCAGCAGCTTTGGCAGCAGCACCAGGCCCGAGTCGCCGTCCATTTTAAGGTCGAGGGCGGCGTAGTCCGGCAGGTCGGCCTGGGCGATGGTCAGGCCCTCTTCAGCAGAACCTGCGGTGCTGACGCGAAAACCGCGCCGGCTCATGGCGCGCGCCATCACGCGGGTAAAGGTCGCGTCGTCATCTACCAGCAACAGGTGCGGCAGTTCTTCGCCTTCGACTTGGATCTCGTCACTCATCGATATCTCCTCGTGCGACACGGGGCAGGCGCAGCTCGGTGAGCGTGCCACCTTCCTCATGACTATAGAGCTTCACTGAGCCGCCCGCGCGGGTCACGCTGGCCTTGCTCAAAAACAGGCCCAGGCCGAAGCCTTTGCCCTTGGTGGTAAAGAAGGGTTTGCCGATTTGCTCGGCAATGGCCAGTGGCACGCCCGCGCCGTGGTCACGAATGCTGATGGTGACGTTTTCCGCGTCCCAGTCCAACTGCACCCCGAGGCCTTCAGGGCAGGCGTCGGCTGCATTGTTCAGCAAGTTGAGCAGCGCCTGGGTCAAGTCCGGCGGTGGCGCCATGCGCGGTACGCTGCCTTGGCCCAACAGGTTGAAACGGTAACTGGCTTCGGGGCGCATCAGGTGCCAGCGGTTGAGCGCCTCATCGAGCCACTGGGTGACGTCTTGCATTTCGACCGCCAGACGGCGGTTGGCTTCGGCGGCGCGCACCAGTTGCTGGAGTGTCAACTTGCACTGCTTGACCTGCTCCTGCAGTACGCTCAAATCATCTTGCAGGGCCGGGTCGTGATGGTCCTGGGTCATTTCCTTGAGCAGCACGCTCATGGTCGCCAGCGGCGTGCCCAACTCATGGGCGGCGCCAGCGGCCTGGGTGGCAACGGCCAGCAGTTGCTGGTCACGCAGGCCCTCTTCACGGCGAATGGCGCGCAGTTCTTCCTGGCGGCGCAATTCTTCGGCCATGCGCGCGGCAAAGAAGGTAATGACTGCCGCAGACAGGGCGAAGCTCAACCACATCCCGTAGATCTGCAGGTTTTCCCGGGCGATCGGGAATGTCTGCAAGGGGTAGAACTGCGCCAACAGCAGGGTGTACAGCGTCAGCGCAATGCCCGACAGCACCACCGAATAGCGCCACGGCAGGGTGACGGCAGCGATGGTCAAAGGCACCAGGTAGTAGGAGACGAAGGGGTTGGTAGAACCACCGGAGAAGTACAGCAACACGCTGTGGATAAACAGGTCGCAGGCCAGTTGCAAGGCGTATTCCAGCTCGGTCACAGGCCAAGTGGTGCGCAGTCGAATGGCGGTGAACACACACAATACGGTGGAGAACCCCAGGGTCACGGCCAATTGCAGCCAGGGCAGCGGCAGCAGGTCGAACCAATAGGCAAGCCCGACGGAACCGGCCTGTGCGGCCAATACCAGGGTGCGAATGAACGTCAGGCGCCAAAGGTTCTGGCGGGTGGCGGAAGTCAGTTTTACGGCGGCGAGCATGAGCTCTCCTGATGAGCGCTGCAGGTATATCGCACCGAGTATAACCAAGACACGAGGACGGCAGGGCTTATGCGGCAAACCGCCACAGCGCGGCCTTCTCCTGCCCACATAATTTGGCGCATTACTTACAGGAACCAAGGTGAGCACCGGACCACCCAGAGGCCTACCGCCCACCGATGGGCATCATCATGCCTCGCCACGCAGGAACGCTTTCATGCAGATGAATAACGCACTCCCCACTCAAAGGCCCTACACCGCTGAACCGCCATCAGGTGCCACTCTTAGCCGCCAGCGACGTGCGATAGACCAGAGCCCAAACAACGAGCAATACCTCGTGGAAAGCGTGCGCAGGGATTTATCCAATAACGGTGGTGACGGTTACGAACTCGTCAGCGTGAACCACGATCCCGGCAAGACGGTGGGAGCCCATGACAAAACAATTGTACCCGTGGATGTGGGGATCAATATCGACAGCGCCAGCAATGCCGAGAACCTGGCCTTGGCCTTCAAGTCGGTAACGCAAGATGCCGCGCAGACGGTCAAGCAACTGTTCAAGGACAAGTGGAACCTGGACATCGACCCGGACAGAACGTATCTGACGACGTTCAACTACAACACTACCGGCAAGCCGCCCTACCCGGCCAAGCTGGTCGAACAGATTACACTGACGGACGCCCTGGTAAAAAACAGCCAGACTACGCCCGAAGGAAGGGGGGCGCTGGTTCCTCATTATGCCGGCGGCCCAGCAGTGAGGCTGGTCGATCACCTGCCCCATATTGCACCAGGCGTATTCGACGTCGCCGACCGATTCAACCCCAATCGCGAGTCGGCCCACATTACCCACACCTACCAAGGCATTTATACCGCCTCCACGCCCGGCACCCCGCAGGTCTATGCGCCTTCAACCCAGCTGTCAGTGTCGCCAAAGGACTTCAAGGAGCAAGTCTGGGCCACCGACTTCCAGCGCCCCTACATCGAGTTCCTTAACGACTTCTGGGACAAGCACGACCGTCAATACCCTATTGTGGCCAAGGCGGCACTCGTCAAAGCTGCACACTCGCAACATCAGGAGGGCAGCCTGACGCAGGAAGACAAACAACTGGTCCTGCGCGCAGCGGGGCTGCCTGGCAACACCCTGGCCTGGGCCGATACGCTGTTCAACGACCTCACACGCCCGACGCCGCCTGATCCTGGACTAGACGTAGGCCTGTTGAGCGTAGGGCAATACAAATCCACCGACCTGATGGTGATCACCGACAAAAACACCCGCCAGGGTGCCGATGGCAAACCGATCAACCGCACACTGCTGGTCATCCCGGGCAACTCTTCGCCAATCCACGCTTTTGACAGCGTAGAGCAAATGAAGCAGTGGTTGGCGAGCCAGGCCGCAGACCCGGAAAAACTCAAGGCACTGGAAGGACACTTCACCTTCAAGGACTTGAACAGCGGCCCGTTCAAAAGCGGCGTGCGTGAAATGCTCAAAGGGATGGCCGTGTGGCCCAAATATGCGCACCACCGTACCTGGCCTCCTGCAACGACCTTGAGCCTCCAGCGCTTCAACGCCACCGGGCGTTCAAATACCGGCCCTGATATCGACGCCACCGCCGATGTCTTTCAACAGATCGGCCAACGCCAATACGATCGGTCGTTCGACGACGCCAAGTCGCAGATCACCTCCGATGCCGACGTCACCAAAGCCAATATCCTGTCGGGCCTCAGCAAGGCAGCCATGATCGCGATGCTCTTTGCCCCGGTGGCCATCGCCGTGCCCGAAGTGGCTTTGGCGTTGGATGGGCTGTACATGGCCTCGGGTATCACCGAAGCAGGCATTGGCGCCGACGATTTGGCCAAGGGCAAACCCGGCGGCGTCGGTCATTTGATTTTTGGCGTGCTCAATGCCGCGCTGCCTGTAGCCACACGCCTGGTGTCCCAGGCCGGTACAGTGGTGGAAGAAGGGGCCTCGGCCAGTTCGCAACGCCCTGTTGGGCAGCCAGTGACTGATGCCCATCCGGGCAAGCCCTCGGTCGACCTTAACGTCGACAATAACTTTGCCTCCTTACTCCCCGAATCGGAACCTGTGGCGCCGGTCTCCGAAACACTGTCGACGGACGGTAAGTTGGTCACCCTCACGGGCACCAAGGATAACCTGGTCAAAGTCGAAGACAACCTGCACATTTTCACCGACATGAATAAAAATGGCCTGGAGCATCGCCTCAACATCATTGGCCATGGCGATGGCACCCATATTTATTACAAAGGTGGCAAACACACCCCGCAGGGGTTGTACAACACGCTCAAGCGCAATGGCATCTTCCCGGAGAGCTATGACAATATTCGCATTCTGAGCTGTTACTCCGGGGCGCAGGGCGAGAACTCCTTCGCCGCTCAATTTCAGCGGCTCACCGGACGCCCAGTGAAAGGCTATGTAGGTGAACTGACTGCCAGGTACTCGCCCGAAGAGATCCTGGGAGATAACCAGACAATCTACGAAAGTGGCAAACCCCCTGTAACCTTCGATCATCCCAGTCCCGACGATGGCGTTTCGGGTAAAGAATTCAAGCCGGTGAAGACCAACCCGTATTCGATTTTCGATCACCCGTTCAAATGGTGGAATTTCAGCTACAAGCCTGTGACGTTTACTCCAAAAGGGGCCACCCTGTAACAGGGTCCTCGCGTGGCGTGAGGGTAGCGCACGCCACGCTGAAATTTATTTGTATTGGGTAAACCCGACGAACCCCAAGGCTACGTCTACAGTCTTACCGAACACGAATATCCCCAGGAGCTTCCATGTCTCGTTTCACTCGCAGTGCAGTTGTTCTCACCCTCAGCGCCAGCGCCCTGGCCAGCCTGCCGGCCATGGCCGCCGATGCACTGAATTACAACCAGATCTCCCTGCGCGCCGAAGTCAGCCAGGAAGTGGCCCGCGACAAGATGATCGTCACCCTTTACACCGAATCGCAAAACGCCGACCCGGCCAAGCTCGCGGCCGAAATCACCACCACCCTGAACCAGGCGCTGGGCCAGGCTCGCGAAGTCAAAGGCGTGACCTTGCGCCAGGGCAGCCGCAACAGCTACCCGATCTACGACAGCAAGAACCAGAAGATCACTGGCTGGCGTGAACGTGCAGAACTGCGTATGGAAAGCGCGGACTTCCCGGCACTGTCCAAACTTACCGGCGAGCTGCTCAACACTCTGAAGATGGACAGCATGGACTTCGCCATCGCCGATGCCACGCGCAAGGCCAGCGAAGATGCGCTGCTCAAAGATGCCGTGGCTGCATTCAAGGCGCGTGCGCAACTGGCTACCGATGCACTCGGTGGCAAGGGCTACAAGATCGTCAACCTGAACTTCAACACTAATGGCTACCCGATGCCCTACGCCCGCAATGGCGGCATGATGATGAAAGCCGCCATGGCCGATTCAGCACCGACGCCTGAAGTGGAAGCCGGCACCAGCCAGGTCAACATGAGCGCCGACGGCGTGATCGAAGTTTTACAGTAACTTTTTTAGACAGGACAACGGCGCAACCCCACGGGGGTTGCGCCTTTTTTTTGCGCGTTAGCGCCACGTCATATCCAGCAGTACATCTCGCAGGAATCAAGTGCCCGGCTTCCACGACTCATTACTGCCATAGCTACCAGGGAGGGATGTGCTGGCATTTATTCATACAATGAGAGCCGAATTTATGTCCCTGTCACTCAACCCAATCCACAGGTTATCGCTGCCACTCGTAGTCGCCAAACCGACGTCGGCCATTCAAGCGCAGGCGACACCGCCCACTGCAAAAACCGCCCAACCCGACGAAACAGCACTGCTCAAGGCCTATCTCGAGGCCGCACAACGTAAGGTGTTACACGGCAATGCCGGGCTTATAACCGTGCCGCCCCAGAGCACTCTGGGCCAGTGGCTTGGGCTGTATCGCATGCATTTGGAAAACGCCGTGGTACAAGGCTGGCTGCAGGAACAACACTTCGCCCCGGACACCTTGCTTTCAATCAACCCGTCTACAGGTACCTTGTCCGCCAAGGTCGAGGGCAAAACTAAAACCTTCCATCTCTCGGATTCATCAGGCTGGGGACAAATTTCAGGACCATTGCTGGACGCCGCAAAGATTATCGCCCCTGGAAATAACGGTGATTTACGTGTGAGGCTGGGCAAGGACTCCATCAAGGTCAGCGCAAAAGTGGTGGCCAACTTTGAAGGTGTGCCCCTTCCCCAAAAGCTGTCACAGGCTCGAACACAAATAAGGCACCTGGAACACAAAGACACCTTCGATCCTATCCCCGCCGATGACCGCCTGCGCCCTGCCAGCAGCCGCTCGCCACAGGCGCTGCAGGTGCAAAAACACAACGCCGCCAACTACTACAGCACCGCACCACAAGCCTTGGCTTACAAGCGCCTGGCCGTTGACGTCGCCGACAACCTGCCCAATACGCGGGCAGAGGCCAAAAAGTGGGCGGATGACCTGCTGCTCAAACTCACGGGCAAACCTATCGACTCCGACACCGTGTACTTGAACCGTTTCAAAGGTGGCGAAAGCGCAGACACTGCGACCGGCTGGGAACACACCTTTCAAGAACCCTGGTCTTCGCTGCGCTTGCCCGACGCCTTGCTGAAGAACTTCTCCGAGCACGACTGGGTGCCCGGCAACCTGGACCTGGAAGCGGGGCTGTATACCCAGCCTGCTGGGCAAAGCGAAAAAGACGGCTACGGCAAACACAATCAAATCGACCTCAAGCCGTCCCAAGTGATGCATGAAAGCTGGAAAACCGACTTTCAGACCCAAATGACCCAGAAGATTGACCACTTCTGGAGCACGCATAACGACGAGTATGAGACGACGATCAAAGGTGAATTCATCTTCCAGGCCCGCAAGCAATTGAAAAGCGCCGAGAGCAGACCCCCTCTTGAACGTTCCTTGCAAGCGCCCGAGCACCAGTTCACCCGTGACGACTACCGTTTGGTGATGGGTGCCGTGTCCAACCTTACGCTCGATGAAAACGCCCCGATCACCGTGGAACAACTCAAGGCCAAAGCACCGGCAAACGGCAACGTTCAAGCGCATGCCCTGAGCCTCCACGGGGTTACGTCCAGCGATATAGTGAGATTCAGCGCTGCGGACGGTGGCCGGCAAGTGCTCTATATACCGGGCGCCGAACCCGCATTCTTGCGCTTTGATTCTATTGAGAAGCTGGATCAGTGGCTGCTCGAGCAAGCCAAGGACCCTGCAAAACGCGAAGCACTGGCGGCTCACTTCCCGATGATCTATCGCCAGGACCAGACCAAGAGCTTTGCTGAACGCGCGGCAAAAGTACTGATGCCCATTCTGTGGTTCACCCATGTGGGCGAAAAGAAGGATGGCCTGGACACCCTCTTGGCGAAAATGGCCAGTGGTGAGTTGAAGGGGTCAGCGATTGACCGCAGCCACGCTGCCATTAAAGACGACGTTTTTTCCACATTGGCGACGGCCGCCAAAGAACGGATGAACAGTGACGCCGATGTAGTCATCAAGTCCGACAGCGAGGTGATTCGCGATACTTGGCTGAACGACATCACCGTAGCCGCCGGCCTGCTGGTCAAACTCGCGCCCATCGCCGCGCCCGTAGCCGCCGCAGCGGTGGCGGCCGGGTTGACCGAGGTGGCGCTAGGGGCAGAAAAAACCTCGTCTGGCGACACCGTGACAGAGCGGGATGAGGGCGCCTCCAAAGCGTTCGATGGCTTACTCAATACAGTGTTTTCCTACGGTGCCAGTGCTGTGCCGGAAGACCCTTTTGCACTGCCCGCAGAAAAAGAACTGCCGCGCCTTAAGCCCCAGCCTCTCCCCAGGGCAAACGCTCGCGAACCACAACCTGGGACGTCCACAGGCACCCCTGTGGTTAGCGACTCCGTTAACGCCCCACTCCCCAGATCCCGTTCACTCATTCCAATGGCGCAATATGCCGTCCCGGAGGGTGAACAGCTGATAAAGAACGCGCCTCGCGACACGTTGGGTGTTTATCGAGTAACCGACAGCCAGGGAGTGCTGCGCCAGTTAGTGCGCCTTACCGACGAGTCGGGGGCGAGCAAGGTATTTGAGATATCGGGGCGTTACCGGACCGGTGATGCATTTGCCAGAGTCATCAACCCCGATAACGGCGCGGGGCTGATGGTCATCACACCCGGGCGTAACGGAGAGTGGGCGCGGGCACCGGGTGATGGCGGGATAAAATGGCCGTGGCCGTGGCAACGTCCTGAGTCCCCGACACCCAGTAACGATTTAAAAACGCCCGCACATGTATCGGATAATTTTATTGAGTTAGACGGCACCAAAATGAAAGGCGCTGACCTATTCGACAAGTATTTCAACGTTGAAGAGCAAGCGAACTATAAATATGGCGTCACTTTCAGGGAAAATAACGGTATTTTAGAAAATCGTCCTGTCTTTTCCTGGACAGCAGACAGCGCGGATTTCACCGTACTTGCATCGGAAACAGCCTCCCCCTCCTCGTTTGGTAGCAGCAATTACTCCGAATACTTTATCAAAGACATCGACCGAGACCCTTACACAATAAGACGCCCTGGCCTGGAGAACGTTGAGATCAACATACCCCGGCGGCTAGCAGGAATGACCATCCCAGATAACTTAGAAGGGTCAATTCGTGAGGGTCTGGTAAGGGACGGGATCGATACATTTGAGCGCACCGTGCCCAATCCTGACATGCGAGCGGCAATTTCAGAGGTTGCTCATCAAGGTTCTTCCGCTCCTGCGTGGTTTGAATTGCAACCTCCGCGAGTGAAAGACGGCTATAGCAGCAGCGTTGGCGACCGGCAGTACTTCATCGACTACAACCCTCTAAAAAATGAGACCGAGGTCACAATAGTCACCCAATGGCACCTGAAATATGATGTTAGAGGTGAGTCCACCCTCGTCGATGACGTGAACATAACAGCCACTCGGACTTTCACCCTTCGTGAAAGTAATGAAATAGACGGCCCGCCCGTTACAATCGATAAGTCGGCTCCCACCCGTATAGAGGTATCCCCCGCATAAAGGTATCCCCTACCTAAGCCAGCTGAACGGCGGTAACCTCGGTGACCGCCGTTTTTGTTTGGGCTGCTTTAAGATGCCCGCCGCCTCAGGGGTCTCCATGGAAAAAATCGCCGTCAAGCCACTGCTCCTCGCCGCAAGCCTTCTGGCCTTTATACCAATGACCCAGGCAGCCACCACCCTGGTCTACTGCTCCGAAGCCAGCCCCGCCGGCTTCGACCCCAGCCAGTACACCAGCGGCACCGATTTCGATGCGTCCGCCGAAACCGTGTTCAACCGCCTGACCCAGTTCAAGCGCGGCGGTACCGAAGTCGAACCTGGCCTGGCCACCAGTTGGGATGTTTCCAAGGATGGCCTGACCTACACCTTTCACCTGCGTGAAGGCGTCAAGTTCCATACCACCGACTTCTTCACCCCGACTCGTGACTTCAACGCCGATGACGTGCTGTTCACTTTTAATCGCCTGCTCGATGCCGACAGCCCGTTTCGCAAGGCCTACCCCTCAGAGTCGCCCTACTTCACCGACATGGGCTTGAACACCACGATCAAGAACGTCGAAAAACTCGACGAACGCAGCGTGCGGTTCAACCTGAACACGGTCGATGCTTCGTTCGTGCAAAACCTGGCCATGAGCTTCGCCTCTGTGCAATCGGCCGAATACGCCACCCAGTTGTTGAAACAAGGCAAGGCGGAGCAGATCAACCAGCAACCGGTCGGCACCGGGCCGTTTGTGTTCAAGCGCTACCAGAAAGACTCGCAGATCCGTTATGTGGCCAATAAACAGTATTGGAAGCCCGAGGATGTGAAGCTCGATAACCTGGTGTTCGCCATCACCCCGGACGCCGCCGCGCGCCTGCAGAAACTCAAGGCGGGCGAATGCCAGGTCAGCGGTTACCCACGCCCCGCCGATATCGAGGTGATGAAGCAAGACCCCAACCTGCGCGTACTGCAACAAGCGGGCTTCAACCTGGGCTTCCTGGCCTATAACGTGACTCACCCGCCGCTGGATCAACTCAAGGTTCGCCAGGCACTGGACATGGCCATCGACAAGCCCGCAATCATCAAGGCCGTGTACCAGGGCGCCGGGCAATTGGCGCAGAACGCACTACCTCCCGCGCAGTGGTCTTATGACCCGAAAATCCAGGACGCCCCCTACGACCCGACCAAGGCAAGGTTGCTACTAAAAGAAGCAGGGGTTGCACCAGGTACCACCATCAACCTGTGGGCAATGACCGTACAACGCGCCTCAAATCCGAATGCGCGGATGTCTGCACAAATGATTCAACAGGATTGGGCCAAGGTCGGCATCAAGGCCAACATCGTCAGCTATGAGTGGGGCGAATACATCAAACGCGCCAAAAATGGCGAACACGATGCAATGATTTATGGCTGGACCGGCGACAACGGCGACCCCGATAACTGGCTGGGCGTGCTCTACAGTTGTGCTGCGGTCAAGGGCAGCAACTACGCCAAATGGTGTAACCCGGCGTATGACAAGCTGGTGCAGCAAGCCAAGGTCAGCAGCGACCGCGAGCAGCGCATCAAGTGGTATCAACAGGCACAGAAAATCCTTAAGGAACAAGTACCTATAACGCCTATTGCGAACTCGACGGTTTTCCAGCCTATGCGCAAGCAAGTGCGTGACTTCAAGATCAGCCCGTTTGGGCTAACGCCGTTCTACGGTGTGGGTCTAGATAAGTAACAGCCGCGCCCCAACCGAGTGCGCTAGACGCCTCGGCTGGGCTTTTTTGGTGCGCCATTTGCACCGAAAAAACCCTCCAAACAGGCACTTTTGTGTCGAAACTTTCATAATTGCGACATTCCTGTACGTTCGTACCACAGTTTTCCCTTTGCAACCGCTCTGCATCTTGCATTGGGTATGGCGCCTGCATAAGTATCCGCAGGCCGACTCACGAGGTCGCCCTCACCACCAAAAATGACAACAAATCATGAGGCCAACATGCTTAAACACGCAGTCCTTCCGTTATTAGTGAGCGCTGGCCTTATGGCCGCAGCCCCCGTAGCCCTTGCGGCAACTAACCTGGTGTTCTGCTCCGAAGGGAGCCCGGCCGGTTTTGATCCAGGCCAGTACACCACCGGAACAGACTTCGATGCCTCGGCCGAAACCATGTTCAACCGCCTGAGCCAGTTCGAACGTGGCGGCACCGCCGTCGTTCCTGGCCTGGCCACTAGCTGGGACGTGTCCCCGGATGGCCTGACGTACACCTTCCACCTTCGCGAAGGCGTCAAGTTCCATACCACCCCGTACTTCAAGCCAACTCGTGAATTTTCGGCTGACGACGTACTGTTTACCTTCAACCGGATGATCAATAAAGACGATCCATTCCGTAAGGCCTACCCCACCGAGTTCCCGTACTTCACGGACATGGGGATGGACACCAACATCAAGAACATCGAAAAAATCGATGACCACACCGTCAAGTTCACCCTTGGCACCGTGGACGCCGCGTTCATCCAGAACCTGGCCATGAGCTTCGCCTCGATCCAGTCCGCCGAATACGCTGCGCAGTTGTTGAAGGAAGGCAAGCCTGCCGACATCAACCAGAAGCCGGTCGGCACTGGCCCGTTCGTGTTCAAGAGCTACCAGAAAGACTCGAACATTCGCTACACCGGCAACAAGGACTACTGGAAACCTGAAGACGTGAAGATCGATAACCTGATCTTCGCTATCACCACCGACCCGTCGGTGCGTATCCAGAAGCTCAAGAAAAACGAATGCCAGATCACCCTGTTCCCACGTCCGGCCGACCTCAAGGCGCTGGGTGAGGACAAGGACCTGAAACTGCCGCACCAGGCCGGTTTCAACCTGGGCTACATCGCCTATAACGTCATGCCAGTACTCAAGGGCCAGACCGCCGCGAACCCGCTGGCTGACCTGCGCGTCCGTGAAGCCCTGGACATGTCGGTGAACAAGCAGCAGATCATCGACTCCGTGTACCAGGGTGCCGGCCAACTGGCGGTCAACGCCATGCCGCCGACCCAGTGGTCCTATGACACCACCATCAAGGATGCCAAGTACGATCCTGCCAAGGCCAAGGAATTGCTCAAGGCCGCTGGCGTCAAGGAAGGCACCGAGATCACCCTGTGGGCCATGCCGGTCCAGCGCCCCTACAACCCCAACGCCAAATTGATGGCCGAGATGCTGCAGAACGACTGGAAACAGATCGGCCTGAAGGTCAACATCGTCAGCTACGAGTGGGGCGAGTACATCAAGCGCTCCAAAGGCGGCGAGAACCAGGCCATGATCATTGGCTGGAGCGGCGACAATGGTGACCCGGACAACTGGCTGAACGTGCTGTTCGGCTGCGACTCGCTGTCGGGCAACAACTTCTCCAAATGGTGCGACAAGAAATTCGACGGCATCGTTAAAGAAGCCAAGGCCACATCGGATGTCGCCAAACGCACCGAGCTGTATAAGCAGGCGCAACATATCCTCAAAGATGCAGTCCCGATGACACCTATCGCGCACTCGACGGTGTATCAACCCATGCGTAATACCGTGCAGGACTTCAAGATCAGCCCGTTTGGCTTGAACTCCTTCTACGGCGTTAGCGTCAGCGGCAAGTAAGGTTCAATAACGGCGACGTTTCATAACGTCGCCGTTATTCCATCCGCCTGGACCTTAGGAAACAGACTACGTTTGCAAGCGTTGCCGTCTTACAGCAATGAACTGCGACCCGTGCCTCCGTTGCCTACAAGGTCAGTCAGAATTGACGCATTTACTGCAAGGTCAGCGCCCCATAAGGTCGTAGGACAGCAGAGGCATCACTCTGGGAAGGGCACTTGCTGTGTGTGGGATCAGTGATGTCTGCCTGGCTGTAAGCCAGCAGGAAGGCTCGCTGTTGATAACTACAAACAAGGACCGGGATCGTCATGCGCCATACCACCGTTGTATCCGCTCTGTTTGCCACCAGCCTGCTGGCCATGGCCACCATGGGCCAAGCCGCCGAGAAAAAAAGCCTGGTGTTCTGCTCCGAAGGCAGCCCGGCAGGGTTTGACACTGCGCAATACACCACCGCGACCGACAACGATGCGGCGGAACCTTTGTATAACCGTTTGGTGGAGTTCGAAAAAGGCGCGACCGACGTCGTCCCTGGGCTTGCAACCAAGTGGGATATTTCCCCGGATGGCCTGACCTACACCTTCCACCTACGTGAAGGGGTGAAGTTCCACAGCAACAAGGAATTCAAGCCGACACGGGACTTCAACGCCGACGACGTGCTGTTCACCTTCAACCGCATGCTTGACCCCGAGCACCCGTTCCGCAAGGCCTACCCCACCGAGTTTCCGTACTTCAACGGGATGAGCCTGAACAAGAACATCGCCAAGGTCGAGAAAACCGACCCGTACACCGTGGTGATGACGCTGAACACGGTCGACGCCGCGTTCGTGCAGAACATCGCCATGAGCTTTGCCGCGATCCTTTCGGCGGAATACGCCGAGCAGTTGCTCAAGCAAGGCCGGCCCAGCGACATCAACCAGAAGCCGATCGGCACTGGCCCGTTCGTGTTCCAGCGCTATCAGAAAGACTCGCAGATCCGCTACGTGGGCAACAAGCAGTACTGGGACCCGAGCCGCGTCAAGCTGGACCAACTGATCTTCGCCATCAACACCGACGCCTCGGTACGCGTACAGAAGCTCAAGGCCGGCGAATGCCAGGTGACCTTGCATCCACGCCCTGCCGATGTCGAGGCCCTCAAGGCCGACCCGAACCTGCAACTGCTGACCAAGCCGGGCTTTAACCTGGGCTATATCTCCTACAACGTGCGCCACAAGCCATTCGATCAGCTTGAAGTACGCCAGGCGCTGGACATGGCGGTGAACAAGCAGAGCATCCTCAATGCTGTGTACCAGGGCGCCGGGCAACTGGCGGTCAACGCCATGCCGCCGACGCAGTGGTCCTACGACGACAGCATCAAGGACGCCACCTACGACCCGGAAAAAGCCAAGCAGTTGCTCAAGGCCGCCGGGGTCAAGGAAGGCACCGAGATCACCCTGTGGGCCATGCCAGTGCAACGCCCGTACAACCCCAACGCCAAGCTGATGGCGGAAATGCTACAGAACGACTGGGCCAAGATCGGCCTCAAGGTCAAGATCGTCAGCTATGAATGGGGCGAGTACATCAAGCGCACCAAGAACGGTGAGCACGATGTCAGCCTGATCGGTTGGACCGGCGACAACGGTGACCCGGACAACTGGCTCGGCACCCTCTACAGCTGCGACGCCATCGGCGGGAACAACTACTCCATGTGGTGCGACCCGGCGTACGACAAGCTGATCAAGCAAGCCAAGGTCGTGACCGACCGCGAACAAAGGACTGTTCTGTACAAACAGGCGCAGCAATTGCTCAAGCAGCAGGTGCCGATCACGCCCATCGCCCACTCGACGGTCAACCAGCCGTTAAGCGCCAAAGTCGAAGGCTTCAAGGTAAGCCCCTTCGGCCGCAACGTGTTCTCGGGCGTCAGCATCAACCCATAAGAAAATAACCGGATGGCGGGGAGCGAAATACGCTCCCCGGCAAACGTGCAGGCTTTTGTTGGGAAATTTCCTACGCCAAACGTTTGCAATAGCTTGAACGAGTTCCACACCCAATAGCCGGATCACCCAAAAAGACCGGCATTAAAAAAGAGAACCAAAGGAGCTTCACCCATGAAACTGAGCAGCAAAGCGCTTCTGGCCTTGGCCATCAGCAGCATCACGGCTACCGCCTACGCTGAAACGCAAAGCCAGGACTTCGTTCCTACCACCCTGGCCGGCACCAGCGCCCAAAGCGAGGCCAAAGGCTTTATCGAAGATTTCAGCCTGGGCGGCACCACGCGTAACTGGTACTCCCATGAAAGCAAATACCGTGGGGGCACCTTCTCGTACCAGAAGCACGGCCAGACCCTGACCGATCGCAACCGTACCAACTGGGTGCAGGGCACCATCCTCAACGCCAGCTCGGGTTTCACCCAGGGCACCGTAGGGGTCAAGACTGAAGTGGCGGTGTACAACGCCCTGGTGCTGGATCGCAGCAAGCGTGATATCAAAGGCGGCTCCAACCGTACCCTGGCCGACTCCAACGGTGACGCCGTAGACCAGTGGAGCAAACTGGGCCTGGCCAACGTGCAATTCCGCGTGTCCAACACCACACTGACCGCCGGTCGCCAGAACTTCAGCAGCGGCATCGTCGACACCATCGGCAACCGTGCTCTGCCTTCGAGCTTCCAGGGTGTGAGCTTCAACAGCGAAGAATTCAGCAACCTGTCGTTCCAGGGCGGCGTGTTCGACCGCGTTTCGCCACGTAGCGAGCAGAGCCTGTCGAAATTCCGTAGCGAATACGGCAATGGCGCAGAAACCGACAAAGTGTCGACCCTGGGTGTGAACTACCAGCCGCTGAAAAGCCTGAAAACCAGCTTCTTCGCCGCCAACGTGAAGGACTTCTGGAACCAGTACTACTTCGGCGCCACCCACGAGCTGGGCGACGCGCAGCAGTTAGGCCTGACCACCGGTTTCAACTACTACAAGACTGTCGATGAAGGCAAAAAAGAGATGGGGGAAATCGACAACGATACCTTCTCCCTCTCCCTGGGCCTGACTCACCAGGCACACAGCCTGACCTTCGGCTACCAGCAAGTGAACGGTAACGAGTACTTCGACTACCTGCACGAAACCAACGGTATCTACCTGGCCAACTCCCTGACGTCTGACTTCAACGGCCCGAACGAGAAATCCTTCCAGATCGCCTATGCCATCAACATGGCTGAATACGGCGTACCCGGCCTGAAGTTCAACGCTTATTCGGCACGCGGCTGGGGCATCGACGGTACCCACTACACCGGCAACAATGGCCGGGCCAAGTTTGCTTATGACGGCATCCAGTCCCAGGACGGCGAGAAACACCAGGAATACGGTGTAGGCGCCTCTTACGCGCTGCAGAGCGGCCCGCTCAAAGCCACCACCGTGCGCGCAACCTATGTTGAGCACCGTGGCAGCGAGTTCCAGTCCGACGGCAGCATCAAAGAGTTCCGTCTGGTTACCACCATCCCGTTCAACATCCTTTAATTAGCGCCAGGCAGGCGGCGAGCTCAGGACGAGCCCGCCGCCTACGCTTTTCTGGCTCCATCGATTGCAGAGGGCTCTGAATGAAAATGCTCCCACTACAAGCCGCCATGGCCGCTGCGCTGTTGAGCGTGGCGATCGGCGTTTCGGCCAAACCGCTGGTGGTCTGCACCGAAGCCAGCCCGGAAGGTTTCGACCCGGTCCTGTACACCACTGCTGTGACTGCTGACGCCGCCGCTGAAACCATGTTCAACCGCCTGGTGGACTTCAAGCCCGGCACCACTGAAGTGGTCCCTGCCCTGGCCAAAGACCTGCCGGAAATCAGCGCCGATGGCCTGACCTACACCTTCCATCTGCGTGACGACATCAAGTTCCACACCACCGACTATTTCAAACCCACGCGCAACCTGAATGCCGATGATGTGCTTTGGAGCTTCCAGCGCCAGCTGGACCCGAATCACCCGTGGCATAACAAGTCCCTCGTGGGCTACCCGTACTTCGAAAGCATGGGGTTCAAGGAACTGCTCAAGAGCGTAGAAAAGACCGACGATCACACCGTCGTCTTTACCTTGACCCGTCCGGAAGCTCCGTTTCTGGCCGACCTGGGTATGGCATTCTCTTCAATCCACTCGAAGGAATACGCCGACCAGTTGCTCAAGTCCGGTAAAACTGAAGACCTCAACGCCAAGCCTATCGGCACTGGCCCATTCGTCTTCAATCGTTATCAGAAAGATGCCCAGGCGCGCTTCAAGGCCAACCCGGACTACTTCCGCGGCAAGCCGGCGGTCGACCCGCTGATTCTGGCGATCACCACCGATAACAACGTGCGCCTGCAAAAGCTCAAGGCCAACGAATGTCAGATCGCGTTGTTCCCCAAGCCGGATGACATTCCAAGCATCAAGAAAGACCCGAACCTGAAGGTCGATGAACTGGCGGCGATGACCACCAGCTACACCGCATTGAACACCACTCGCAAATACATGAGCGATGCCCGAGTACGTCACGCGATCAACATCGCGTTCGACAAGGCCGGTTATACCGAAGCGCTGTTCGGCAAAGGCAATGCAGTCGTGGGCACCGGCCCGTATCCGCCGACCTTGCTGGGTTTCAGTGAAAAGCTGAAAAACCCACCGCGCGACCTGGATAAGGCGCGCGCCCTGCTCAAGGAAGCCGGCGTGCCGGAAGGCACCGAGTTCACGCTGTTCACCCGTAACGGCGGCGGCCCGACAAACCCTAACCCGATGCTCGGCGCCCAGCGTATGCAGGCGGATCTGGCGCAGGTTGGCCTGAAGGTCAATATCAAAGTCATGGAATGGGGCGAAATGCTCAAACGCGCTAAAAACGGCGAGCACGACATGGTGTCGGCAGGCTGGGTCGGTGATAACGGCGACCCGGATAACTTCCTCACCCCGAACCTGAGTTGCGATGCGGCAAAAAACGGCGAAAACTACGCCCGCTGGTGTAACAAAGAGTTTCAGGACTTGATCGACAAAGCTCGTGCGGAAAAGGAACCGGCCTTACGGGCCGCGCTCTATGAACAAGCACAGGATGTCTTCGAAAAAGACCAACCATGGCTTCCCATGGCTTACCCGAAACTGTTCACCGCCATGCGCAAGAACGTAGAAGGCTTCATCCAAAGCCCTCTGGGTACGAATAACTTCGCCACCACCCAGGTGAAGTAATAAGAAAAACGCTCGGCACCGTCGACACTGACGGTGCCGGACCTGCCTAACCGGCTGATTGAGGTACACACCAAGATGTTTAGTTTTATTGCCCGCCGACTGGGGTTATTGATCCCCACGTTCTTCGGCATCACGTTGCTGACCTTTGCGTTGATTCGCATGATTCCAGGCGACCCCGTAGAAGTCATGATGGGCGAGCGACGGGTTGACCCCGAAATGCACGCACAGGCAATGGAGCGCCTTGGCCTTAACAAGCCGCTGTATGCGCAATACCTGGACTATGTCGGCAAGCTCGCCCAGGGCGACCTTGGCGAATCGCTGCGCACACGCACCAGCGTGTGGACCGAATTCACCGCTCTCTTCCCCGCGACCCTGGAGCTGTCCATGGCCGCGCTGTTGTTCGCCGGTATCCTGGGCCTGTTGGCCGGGGTGATCGCGGCACTCAAGCGAGGATCCCTGTTCGACCATGGGGTGATGGGCATCTCCCTGGCGGGGTATTCGATGCCGATCTTCTGGTGGGGCCTGATCCTGATCATGTTCTTCTCGGTAAGCCTGGGCTGGACCCCGGTATCCGGGCGTATCGACCTGCTCTATGACATCGAGCCGCGCACCGGCTTCATGCTGATCGACACCCTGCTGGCCGACGAGCCGGACGCGTTCTGGGATGCATTGCACCACCTGATCCTGCCGGCCATCGTACTCGGCACCATCCCGCTGGCGGTGATCGCGCGCATGACCCGTTCGTCGATGCTCGAAGTGCTGCGTGAGGACTACATCCGTACCGCCAAGGCCAAGGGCCTGTCGCCAGCCCGCGTGGTGTTCGTGCACGGCCTGCGTAACGCACTGATCCCGGTGCTCACCGTGGTCGGCCTGCAAGTCGGCACGCTGCTGGCCGGTGCGGTACTGACCGAAACCATCTTCTCGTGGCCCGGCATCGGCAAATGGCTGATCGAAGCCATTGGCGCGCGGGACTACCCGGTGGTGCAGAACGGCATTCTGCTGATCGCCTGCCTGGTGATCCTGGTGAACTTCGTGGTGGATATCCTCTACGGCTTCGCCAACCCACGCATCCGTCACCAGCGCTGAGATCATGACCATGACCACACCTACTCAAGTGTCAGCAGTCGATCAGAGCCTGCTGTACCCGTCCCCGTACAAAGAATTCTGGCAAGCCTTCTCCAAGAACAAAGGCGCGGTCGCCGGCCTGCTGTTCATGTTGCTGATCGTGTTCTGCGCGATCTTCGCCCCGTGGGTTGCACCGCATAACCCCAGCGAGCAATACCGTGACTTCCTGCTCACACCACCGGCGTGGTTAGAGGGCGGGCAAATGCAATTTCTGCTGGGCACCGACGAACTGGGCCGTGACTTGCTCTCGCGCCTGATCCAGGGCTCGCGTCTATCGTTGCTGATCGGTTTGTCGTCGGTGGTGATGTCGCTGATCCCGGGTATCCTGCTGGGCCTGTTCGCCGGGTTCTTCCCGCGCTTGCTCGGCCCAACCATCATGCGTCTCATGGACATCATGCTGGCCCTGCCATCGCTGCTGCTGGCCGTGGCGATTGTCGCCATCCTCGGCCCTGGCCTGATCAACACCGTGATCGCCATCGCCATCGTGTCGTTGCCATCCTATGTGCGCCTGACCCGCGCCGCCGTGATGGGCGAACTGAACCGCGACTACGTGACTGCCGCCCGCCTCGCTGGCGCCGGCCTGCCACGCCTGATGTTCATCACCGTGCTGCCTAACTGCATGGCGCCGCTGATCGTACAAGCGACCTTGAGCTTTTCCTCGGCGATTCTCGATGCCGCGGCCCTGGGCTTCCTCGGCCTTGGCGTACAACCGCCAACCCCTGAGTGGGGCACCATGCTGGCTTCGGCCCGAGATTACATCGAACGCGCCTGGTGGGTCGTGAGCCTGCCTGGCTTGACCATTTTGCTCAGCGTGCTGGCAATCAACTTGATGGGTGACGGCCTGCGCGATGCGCTGGACCCGAAACTCAAGAACGCCGCCTGAGGAGATTCCCATGTCACTGTTAGAAATCAAGAATCTCAACGTGCGCTTCGGCGACAAGACCGCCGTGCCGGTGGTCGATGGCCTCGACATTTCCGTCGACAAAGGCGAAGTCCTGGCGATCGTTGGCGAGTCGGGCTCGGGTAAATCCGTGACCATGATGGCGCTGATGGGTCTGATCGAGCATCCCGGCATCGTTACCGCCGATGCGCTGAACTTCGACGGCAAGGACATGCTCAAGTTGAGCAACCGCCAGCGCCGCCAGATCGTCGGCAAAGACCTGGCGATGGTGTTCCAGGACCCGATGACCGCGTTGAACCCCAGCTACACCGTGGGTTTCCAGATCGAAGAAGTGCTGCGCCTGCATTTGAAAATGTCCGGCAAACAAGCACGCAAACGCGCCATCGAGCTGCTGGAAAAGGTCGAGATCCCAGGCGCTGCCAGCCGTATGGATGCCTACCCGCACCAATTGTCCGGCGGTATGAGCCAACGCGTGGCAATCGCCATGGCGATTGCCGGCGAGCCCAAGTTGCTGATCGCCGATGAGCCGACCACTGCGTTGGACGTGACCATCCAGGCGCAGATCATGGAACTGCTGCTGGCCCTGCAAAAAGAGCAGAACATGGGTCTGGTGCTGATCACTCACGACCTCGCGGTGGTTGCCGAAACCGCCCAGCGCGTGTGCGTGATGTACGCAGGCCAGGCGGTGGAAGTCGGCCAGGTGCCGCAGCTGTTCGACATTCCGGCACACCCGTACAGCGAAGCGTTGCTCAAGGCCATTCCCGAGCACAGCCTCGGCGCAACGCGCCTGGCCACGTTGCCGGGCATCGTGCCCGGCCGCTACGACCGTCCGCAGGGTTGCCTGCTGTCGCCACGCTGCCCGTACGTGCAGGACTCCTGCCGCGCCCAGCGGCCGGGCCTTGATCCGAAAAGCCACAGCCTTGCCCGCTGCTTCTACCCGCTGAACCAGGAGGTGGCGTAATGGCCGTCGTACTTACCGCCCGCGACCTCACCCGTCACTACGAAGTGTCCCGCGGCCTGTTCAAGGGTCATGCCACCGTGCGTGCCCTCAATGGTGTGTCTTTTGAGCTGGAAGCCGGCAAAACCCTCGCCGTGGTAGGCGAGTCGGGCTGTGGCAAATCCACCCTGGCCCGCGCCCTCACGCTGATTGAAGAGCCCTCGTCGGGCTCGTTGAAAATCGCCGGGCAAGAAGTGGCCGGCGCCGACAAGGCCCAGCGCAAGCAATTGCGCAAAGACGTGCAGATGGTGTTCCAGAGCCCCTATGCCTCGCTGAACCCACGCCAGAAAGTCGGTGATCAACTGGCCGAACCGCTGCTGATCAACACCAACCTGTCCGCCGCCGAACGCCGCGAGAAAGTGCAGGCGATGATGAAGCAAGTGGGCCTGCGCCCTGAGCATTATCAGCGCTACCCGCACATGTTCTCCGGCGGCCAGCGCCAGCGCATCGCGTTGGCCCGCGCCATGATGCTGCAACCCAAAGTGCTGGTGGCGGACGAACCGACATCGGCACTGGACGTGTCGATCCAGGCGCAGGTGCTCAACCTGTTCATGGATTTGCAGCAGGAATTCAACACCGCCTACGTGTTCATCTCCCACAACCTGGCGGTGGTGCAGCACGTGGCTGACGATGTGATGGTGATGTACCTCGGCCGCCCAGTGGAAGTGGGCCCCAAGGAAGACATCTACGCACGCCCGCTGCACCCCTACACCCAGGCGCTGCTGTCGGCCACGCCGACCATTCACCCGGACCCGAGCAAGCCGAAGATCAAGATCGTCGGCGAACTGCCCAACCCACTGAACCCGCCGCCTGGCTGCGCATTCCACAAGCGTTGCCCGTATGCGACGGCGCGTTGCAGCAGTGAAGAGCCGCTGTTGCGTCCTTTGGATAACCGGCAGGTGGCTTGCCACTACGCGGAGCAATTCGTGGCCTGAAGCAACACAACCTCCTCCTGTAGGAGCGAGCTTGCTCGCGAAAGACGTCAACGATAACGCGGGTAGTCTGGTTTAACGCGGTGTTCATACGTTCTTCGCGAGCAAGCTCGCTCCTACAGGGGCCGCGGTTTCAATGAGTTCCATCGCCCTTCCCGCCAGATTGCGCATCAGTCTGGCCGGAGGGGCTTTTTTTGCGCGTTTGTAACAAAGAACATACCGATTAAACCTCGCCCTTCACAGCCGCCAGCCTTGAAAACATTGAGCCAGAGCCTTAAGGAAAGTGTATAGATTGTAAATGCAATTTACTTCTGTTTGAGAATCAATACCATTACGGCGCATGGAGAGCGCTGGATGCACGAAAAAATTCAGACGACTCTCGTTCAATCGCCCCTCCTAAAGGACTTTGTGGACATGTCGTCTCAATTCAGGCTCAGCCATCTATCGTTGGCGTTTATCGCCACCCTTTCGTCCCCCGCGCTGCTGGCGCAGAGTGCGGAAAAAGAACGCGACAAGGTGCCGATCGGAGCGACAGACCTGCCTGTGGACGGCACACCCCAAGCCCTGGTGCTGGGCGAGACGCACGTGCTGGGCACCGCCGCCGAAGAACTCAAGCAAGCGCCCGGCGTGTCGATCATCACTGCCGAAGACATCAAGAAGCGCCCGCCCACCAACGACCTGTCGGAGATCATCCGTCGCGAGCCGGGCGTGAACCTGACCGGCAACAGTTCCAGCGGCAGCCGTGGCAATAACCGTCAGATCGACCTGCGGGGCATGGGCCCGGAAAACACCCTGATTCTGATCGATGGCAAACCGTCGACCTCGCGCAACGCCGTGCGTTATGGCTGGAGTGGCGACCGTGATACCCGTGGCGAAACCAACTGGGTACCGGCCGAAGAAGTCGAACGCATTGAAATCCTGCGCGGCCCGGCTGCTGCCCGTTATGGCTCCGGCGCCATGGGCGGGGTGATCAACATCATCACCAAACGCCCCACCGACCAACTGCACGGCTCGCTGACCGCCTACACCGCCTTCCCCGAAAACGATGCCGAAGGGGCGAGCAAGCGCACCAACTTCAACCTCAGCGGCCCGTTGACCCACACCCTGGCGTTCCGCGTCTATGGCGGCCTGAACAAGACCGATGCCGATGACGCCGACATCAACCGCGCAGCGCAAGCGACGCCGGACTCGTTGGTAGCCGGCCGCGAAGGTGTGCGCAACAAAGACGTGAATGGCTTGCTGAGCTGGCAGTTCACCCCCGAGCAAACCCTCGACCTGGAGGCCAGCTACAGCCGCCAGGGCAATATTTTCGCCGGCGACACCATGCTCAACGGCGGTGGCGCATTCGTGGAAAGCCTGGTGGGCAAGGAAACCAGTGTGATTCAGCGCAGCAGCTTTTCAGCCACGCACCGCGGCGAATTCGATTGGGGTTCGACCCTGGCCTCGTTGACCCACGACCTGACTCGCAACGAACGTCTAAACGAAGGCCTGGCCGGTTCCGGCGAAGGCGCGCCCTCCGCCAGCGCTGGTCGTTTCGAATCGCGCTTGCGTAATACCCGGGCCACTGCGCAGGTCAACCTGCCCCTGAGCGTCGGTGCCGAACAGGTGCTGACCCTGGGCAGCGAATACCTCTACGAGTCGATGAACGACCCAGGCTCGTTGCGCCCGCAAAGCTATGACCCGGGCACCGGCGGCGTACCCGCCATCCCGGGCGTCAGCCGCAACAGCACCAAGACCACCGCCTCGAGCTACGCCTTGTTTGCCGAGAACAACATCGAGTTGGGCAGCAAAACCGTCATCACGCCTGGCATGCGCTTCGACGATCATGAGGAATACGGCGGCAACTGGAGCCCCAGCTTCAATGCCTCGCACCAGTTGACCGACGAACTGAGCATCAAGGGCGGCATTGCCCGCGCCTACAAAACCCCCAACCTGTACCAGTCCAACCCGAACTATTTGCTCTACAGCCGTGGTAATGGCTGCAACGCCAGCGAAGCCAACATGGGCGGTTGCTATCTGGTGGGCAACCGGGACCTGAAGCCGGAAATCAGTGTCAACAAGGAAATCGGCCTGGCTTTCGACAAGGGCACCTGGCGCACCAGTGCGACGTATTTCCGTAATGACTACAAGAACAAGATCAACGCCAGTAACGAGGCGGCGTTCCGTCTGGGCAACGGCCGACGTGTATTGGAGTGGGAAAACAGCGGCCCAGCCTTGGTACAGGGCGTTGAAGGCAACCTGTTCGTCAGCCTGCGCGATGATTTGGACTTGAACACCAACCTGACCTATATGATCGACTCCAAGGACAAAGACACCGGCGAGCCCTTGAGCATCATCCCCAAGTACACCATCAACACCACGCTGGACTGGCAAGCCACTGACAAGCTGTCATTCCAGGTCAGCGGCACCTATTACGGCAAACAAGAAGCACCGACGCTCAACTCACGCAGCGCCAGCCGTTACGATCGCAGCGCCCAGCAGGACGTCGACCCGTACGGGTTGATGGGCCTGAGCAGCGGCTATGAGTTCAGCAAAAACCTGAGCGTGCGGGTGGGCATCAACAACCTGCTGGACAAGCGCCTGTCGCGCAAAGGCAACGCCGAGGATGCGGGCGCGCAGACTTATAACGAGCCGGGCCGTGCTTACTTTGCGTCGGTGACCACTTCGTTCTGAAGAAAAGGGCGGCCAATAAAAATGCCTTGGGGGTCCCTTCCAAGGCATTGATTGTTTGAAACGCTCCCCCTTGGTGAGCCTACGTCTGGCTATCGCCTTCGTCTGCGTCGTCGCTGTCAGGCTCGTCGGTGGTCGAGTCGTCATCGTCTTCGCTGCCACCCTGGCCTTTATCGCCTGGCTCCGCTTCGGACTTGGCCAACTGCAAGTCCGAAATCTGGCTACTCGCCACCATCTCTGGGCCATGCACCGGGGCGTGCGCCCAGGCCGTCGACATCCCCAACCACAACAGCACCAGCACCTTCATCAATAGCACTACGCGTTGAACAATACCCATGGTCGATTCCGTCCAGTCAATAGATGAATTCTGCCGGCAATAACTTGCCGCCACCCGCGTTGACGCTAGTCGCGATTCTGGATTTACGCCAGGCTTCAGGTCTCGCCGTCGTCATAGGTATCGCTGGCTTCCCCTTCGTTATAGGGGTTCTCCTGATCCTCCTTGGGCGCCGGTTGGACCTGGGGCTGCCAACTGCCGGAGTTGACCTCGTTGGCCTTTTTTTTGCTGACCGGACCGGTGTCTTTCCATTGGGGCGTGCCGGTATCGGCAAAAGTCGGAAAGGTCGTCGCTCCCAGGCTTGCCAGCAACACCAGATGGATGGCGAATCGAACATTTCGCACGGTGCTCTCCTTCACAGTCACTGTGTGAAAGCTAGACCCAATGCAGGGTTATCGCCAATTTCCAACCTTATAGAGACCAGACCCAGGGTAGTTGAAGCCAATAAAAAGGGGCGAAGCCATCACAGCTTCGCCCCTCTTTCACCCGCCCAGGCCTTAGTGGTGTTCGCGGGTCGCGCGGAATTTCACATCCGGCCAACGCTCTTCCATCAGCGCCAGGTTGACCCGGGTCGGGGCCAGGTAGGTCAGGTGACCACCGCCGTCGATCGCCAGGTTTTCCACGGCCTTGTTGGAGAACTCTTCCAACTTCTTCTTATCGCTGCAATCAATCCAGCGCGCCGAATACACGGTGATCGGCTCGTAGGAGCACTCCACCTTGTATTCCTCTTTCAAGCGGCTGGCGACCACGTCGAACTGCAGCACACCCACCGCGCCCAGGATGATGTCGTTGCTGCGCTCGGGGAAGAACACCTGGGTGGCGCCCTCTTCGGCCAATTGCTGCAAGCCCTGGCGCAGTTGCTTGGATTTGAGCGGATCACGCAGGCGCACGCGGCGGAACAGTTCCGGGGCGAAGTGCGGGATACCGGTGAAGCCCAGCGCTTCGCCTTCGGTGAAGGTGTCGCCGATCTGGATGGTGCCGTGGTTATGCAAACCGATGATGTCGCCGGCGTAGGCTTCTTCGAGCTGTTCACGCTCGGAGGAGAAGAACGTCAGGGCATCGCCAATGCGTACGTCCTTGCCGGTGCGCACATGGCGCATCTTCATGCCTTTTTCGTAGCGGCCGGAGCAGATACGCATGAAGGCGATACGGTCGCGGTGCTTGGGGTCCATGTTCGCCTGGATCTTGAACACGAAGCCGGTGAATTTCTCTTCCACCGGTTCCACGGTGCGCTCGTTGGCGACGCGGGCCAGCGGGCGCGGCGCCCAGTCCACAACGGCGTCGAGTACGTGGTCAACGCCGAAGTTGCCCAGGGCGGTCCCGAAGAACACCGGGGTCAACTGGCCGTCGAGAAACTCCTGCTGGTTGAACTCGTGGCAGGCGCCCTGCACCAGTTCCAGCTGGTCGACGAAACGATCGTACTCGTCGCCCAAGTGGGCGCGGGCTTCGTCGGAGTCGAGCTTTTCAATGATCTTGGTTTCGGTGCGTTCATGGCCGTGGCCGGCGGTGTAGACGATGATGTAGTCGTCGGCCAGGTGGTACACGCCCTTGAAGTCGCGATAGCAACCAATCGGCCAAGTGATCGGCGCGGCCTTGATCTTCAGGACGGCTTCGATTTCATCCAGCAGCTCGATGGGGTCGCGGATATCGCGGTCGAGTTTGTTGATGAAACTGACAATCGGCGTGTCACGCAGACGGCACACGTCCATCAGCGCGATGGTACGTGGCTCGACGCCTTTACCGCCGTCGAGGACCATCAGCGCCGAGTCCACCGCGGTGAGGGTGCGGTAGGTGTCTTCGGAGAAGTCTTCGTGCCCTGGGGTGTCGAGCAGGTTGATCATGTGCTCGCGATACGGGAACTGCATGACCGACGTGGTAATGGAAATACCCCGTTGCTTTTCCATTTCCATCCAGTCGGAGGTGGCATGGCGGTCGGATTTGCGCGATTTCACCGTGCCGGCTACCGCGATCGCCTTGCCCATCAGCAACAGCTTTTCGGTGATGGTGGTTTTACCGGCATCGGGGTGGGAAATAATGGCGAAAGTGCGGCGTTTCGCGACTTCGGCGGCCTGGTGGGTCATGGGAAATCGCCTGGCAGGTGAGTCAAAAAAGGGCGGCGAGTATAGCGCAAACGCGAGGGTACGGACCACCGTTGAGCCCATTGGGGGTGGCTAAATGCGCCCAAGTGTGGAACCTTTTAAAAGGTCGAGACGTCCACTCCCCTGCTACCGCACTCGGAACAGGGGCTGAAAAATCAGCAAGTTAGCCTGACGAGGCTGCGCTTATGGCTCGATCGCATACTGCATAGCCAGTATCGGCGAGCTGCTTTTCGCGAACTCATCAGAGGCAGCCAGGAATGGCATTGCCGCTCGGAAATGTGTTCGCCGACAAAAGAAAAAAAGGAGTCCGCCTGTGGCTATTCGCTATGGCAAAGGGCTGATAGGAGCAGTGGTTGTCGTCGCTCTCCTGGCCCTGCTGGTCCACTGGATCGGCATCAACACGATCGAACTGTACCGCGACGATTTGTTGTTTTACCTGCAAGCTCATCTGATTCTGGTTTTAGTCTCCATGCTGGCGGCCCTGATTGTGGGCATCCCCGCCGGTATCCTGCTCAGCCGACCCAACATGGTCGGGCGCGCAGAACGTTTCATGCAGATCTTCAACATCGGCAACACCGTCCCTCCCCTGGCCGTACTGGCCATCGCCCTCGGCGTCCTCGGCATCGGCAGCGGCCCGGCCATCTTCGCGCTGTTCCTTGCCTCGCTCCTGCCCATCG